>JAKCEJ010000106.1 GCA_021838065.1 Pseudomonadota bacterium | reverse complement strand
CCGTATTCCCGATGAGATCAACGAGTCGCTCGCCTACGACATCGCCCGGGCGTTCTGCGCGCTGGTCAGGCCGCATCGCGTGGCGGTCGGCTACGACATCCGCCTGACGAGCCCGCAGCTCGCCGCGGCGGTGCGCCGCGGACTCACCGACAGCGGCGCCGAGGCGCTCGATATCGGTCTCTGGGGCACCGAGGCGGCGTATTTCTCGACGTTCGCCTACGAGCTCGACGGCGGGATCATGGTGACCGCGAGTCACAATCCGTCCGACTACAACGGCATGAAGTTCGTGCGCGAGCAGGCGCGCCCGGTGAGCTCCGACACCGGGCTCAACGAGATGCGCGACATGCTCGCCGCCGGGAGGCTGCCGGCCAAGGCGGCCAAGGCCGGCCGTGAGGGCAAGCTCGAGATCCGCGCGCGCTATATCGAGCACCTTCTCGGTTACCTTGACCGCAGCAAGCTGCGCAAGCTGAAGGTGGTGGTGAACCCGGGCAACGGCGGGGCGGGGCTCGTGATCGATATGCTCGAGCCGCACCTGCCGTTCGAGTTCATCAAGGTCAACCACGAGCCCGACGGCACCTTCCCCAACGGCATCCCCAACCCGATGCTCGAGGAGAACCGCGCGGCCACCGCCGAGGTGGTGCGCCGCAGCGGGGCCGACGTCGGGCTCGCCTGGGACGGGGATTACGACCGCTGCTTCTTCTTCGACGAGCACGGCAACTTCATCGAAGGCTATTACCTCGTGGGGCTGCTCGCGGAGGTGTTTCTCAAGCGCGAGCCCGGCGCACGCATCGTGCACGACCCGCGCCTGACCTGGAACACCATCGACATCGTGCGCGAGCACGGCGGCACGCCGGTGCTGTGCCGCTCCGGCCATGCCTTCATCAAACAGAAGATGCGCGAGGTGGACGGCATCTACGGCGGCGAGATGAGCGCGCATCACTACTTCCGCTCCTTCGCCTACTGCGACAGCGGCATGATCCCTTGGCTCATGGCGCTGCAGGTGATCGCCGAGCGCGGGCCGCTCTCGAAGTTGGTCGGCGATCGCATGCGGCGCTTCCCGGCGAGCGGGGAGATCAACCGTCGCCTCAGCGGCGATGCGCGCTCGATCCTCGAGCGCCTCGAGCGCCGCTACGCAGCCGCCGCGCTTGCGCTCGATCACACCGACGGGCTGTCCGTCGAGTTCGCCGACTGGCGCTTCAACCTGCGCGGCTCGAACACCGAGCCGCTGGTGCGCCTGAATGTCGAGAGCCGAGGGAGCGAGGCGCTGATGCGCGAGAAGACCGAGGAGATCCTGAAGCTCATCGACGCCTGAGGCGAGCGGCGAGACTGCCGTCACAGAGCCGGTGTCGGCGCTAGAAGACACTGGTTCTCGGGCACTGATCGAGGTACCTTTCGAGGAACTTGTTCTGATTACCCGTATATCTGGGGGTTTCTCATGGCGTTGTGGAAAGATACGAACTCACCCGGCTCAGGCTTCGCCAGCGGTTCCACGCCCGCGTCGCCCGGCTCGAGCGCTCCGCGCGATGCGGCGCTGAACGTCGCGCCGCTGCCTGAAACTCAGCGCCGCACCGGCAAGGACCGTGTGGAGGCCAAGGAGTCGGTCATCGCCGCGGGACTGACCCTCGAGGGCAAGGTCAACGGCACCGGGCACCTGCGGATCGCCGGGCGGTTCAAGGGCGATGTGCACATCGACGGCACGTTCACGCTGGACGCCGGCGCGCGCATCGATGGGCACGTCAAGGCCGCCGCCGTGATCTGCGCCGGGGAGCTGATCGGCAATATCGTCGATGCCCAGCAGGTCGATCTGCGCGAGACCGGGCGCATCGAAGGGGATATCAAGGCCGGCGCCTTCACCGTCGCGGCCGGCGCGCGCATGCGCGGCAAGGTGGAATTCGGCTGGGATCGCTCCTCGAGCGCCGAGACCGACAAGCTCACTGAGTCGGTGATCACCGGTACGGTATGAGCGCGGCCGCCCGTCCGGTGACAGCGGGCAAGACGCGCGTCTGTCCCCACTGCAAGGCGGTCGTTCTCGAGAGCCTGAGCATCTGCCCGGGCTGTCGGCATCACCTGCGCTTCGATGTCGAGGCGGCGCAGCGCCAGGAGGCTGCGATCCGCGCTCTCGAGGTCGAGGGCGAGGTGAGACATCCCCATGGCGAGGACCCGTGCGAGTACAGCGTCGTGGTGACCGTCCGCAACGACAAGGGGCAGGAGATCGCCCGCAAGCTGGTCGCGGTCGGGGCCCTGCAGAGCGGCGAGCGCTGCTCGGTTGCTCTGGCGGTCGAAGTGCTGCCGATCCGTGCGCCCGCACAGCCCGAGCCTGCCGTGCTCGCGGTCGTCCCCGAGCCCGCCGCGCCGCCGCCGGCGTCTGCCGGCCGGCGGCTCCCGGACGGGACTCTCCTCACCCCGCCGGGCATGAAGCCGAAACGCTGAGCCGGCGCGGGCCTGTCCCGCGCCGGATCAGAACTGCCGTTCGGTCTGCACCAGGAACTGCACTTTCTTGATGTTCGAGCCGCCATCGAGCGGGAACGCCAGATCGATGTGGATGACGTTGCCGAAGGCGGTGCGCGCGTTGCCCAGGCGCAGCCCGAAGCCGGCGTCCTTCAGCAGCCCGAGGCTCGGCTGCCCGAGCGGCGCGCGGCCCCAGGTGCGCCCCATGTCGAAGAATGCCGCGGCGCCGACGCGGAACAGCCGGAACGGGTACCAGTTGCTGAACCAGCGCTCCTCGATGGTGAACAGCGCCCGGGCCGTGCCGTCCTGGTAGCGCAGCGGGTAGCCGCGCAGCCCGCTGTCCCCGCCGAGCAGGATCTGATTGTCGAGGGTGAGCCTGCGCCCGGCCGTGGCGCTCACGAGGCTGTAGAGCAGCCACTGCGGGCCCTGCTCGGCGAAGTTCACCACGTTCACGCTGAGCACGCCGTTCTCGAGCGTTCCGCTGCGGATTCGGCCCGAGAGGCTGCTCGAGACGAGCAGCGTATCCCCGTGCGGCAGGGCGTAGCCGTCCCCCGTGGTGAACGTAAACGGCACAACGTCCTCGCTCGAGCCGAAGGCGCGGTCGGCCCAGCCCACCTGGCCGGTGAAGTACGCGCCGAGCTGGAAGTCTTCCGTGCGGTGGATCTGGTTGTGGTTGTGAAGTTTCGCGTACTGGTCCTGCACCAGATCGACCTCGAACCAGGGATAGACGTACTTGCGGTTCTGAGGCAGCAGCGTCGGACCGGTCCACTGGGTGCTCGGCCCGAAAGTGTGCTCATCGTCGGTCCACCCGACGTTGAAGCGCCGCGCCCAGCCGTGCACCAGACCGCGCGACCAGCCTGCGTAGCCCTGCACGAAGCGGCTGTGCTCGGAGAACCGGTCGATGATCTGGCCGAGGTCATAGAGCGGCTGATCGAAGGTCGTGTCGGTGAACGAGGCGCCGCCGGCATGGCGTGTCTCGAGGGCATAGAAGGGCCGATTGACGATCAGCTGGCGCATGCGCCCGTCGCTCAAGTTGCCGTAGGTCGCAGAGATGCTCGTCCAGTCGAAGGCATGTTGATTGGAGATGGACACGTCCGATTCGCTGCGGTCGACCGAGTGCAGATGCTTCAGCGAGATGTCCGTGCCGGTGCCGAGCACGTTGAGATCCTCGAGCTGCACCCCGGTGGTGCTCGTGCCGCCGCTGCGCGAGAAGTCGATGCCCGGATTGAGCGTCCAGACATCGCGTGTGGTCACGAGCACATCGACCTTGCCGTCGTGGTAGCGGATCGGCCGGATGGATGCATCGTAAAAGTACGGATCGGCGCGCAGGATGCGCGCCGACTCATCGAGCAGGTGCGCCGAGAAGCGCGCGCCGCTCTTGAACAGCAGCTGGCTGCGGATGAGGCTCCTGCGGGTGCGGCGGTGCAGTCGGTTGGCGAGGCGGAAGATCGCGTTGTCGTCCTTGGGGTTGCTCAGATCGAAGATGTTCTTGTTGTCGATGATGATCTTGCCGATGACCGCGCCGCTGCGTTCGAGCTCGGCATTCGAGGGCAGGCCGCTCGCCCTGCGCCGGTGGTGTGCGCGGGCGGCCGCGGGGGCGGCGGTGGCGGTGCCACTCGAGCGCGCCGTCCCGGCGAGCGCGCTGCCTGCGAGCCACGGGAGCGCAAGCGCCCCGGCGGCTCCGAGCAGCGCGCGGACCCGGCTGGGCGGGCCGGCGGCGAGTGTCAAGTCATGCGCTCCGGGGCGGTGCGGCGCCACAGCCGCCCGCCACAGCCGGCCTGATGGCCGGCCGTCACCTCCCGTGGATTGCGCCGCGGTGTCCTCATTTCGCACTCCGAGTGACTCGAGGATACTGTAACGGCAAGCCGGGCGATCGGCCAAAACCCCGTATTGCGTTTTGCAAGCGGCGTGCCGGCGCCGGCCCTTTCGGCCCGGCCGGCGCAGCGGCGCGGTGTCGCTGTTGCATGACACCCCGGCACAGTCGGCGGGGCTGTCGGCTCGGTCAGCTCCGGCGCGGTTCGCAGCGGCATTCGGCGCCGCGCTCGATGGACTCGCCGCAGCCGGCCTCGATCACCGCGTTGACGCCGAATGTCACCCCGCGCAGCGCCGCATCGTAGCGGAACGCGCGCAGCACCGGCATCGGGTCGATGTCGATGAGCCCGGTGCGCTGGTCGTGCGAGGGAATGACACAACGCGTGCAGGGTTTGACGAGGCGCAGCCGGACAGGCCCGATGTGCAGGGCCTCGATGCGATCCTCGGCGAAGGGCTCGAGGCCCGCGAGCACCAGATTGGGCCGGAAGCGCTCCATGGGCAGCACCGCGCCCAGGCGCTCGTTCAGCGCATCGAGCGAGGCCTGGTTGCACATCAGGAGCGGGAAACCGTCCACGAAGGTGATGGGCGCCGGTCGCGGCCCGGCATAGGTTGGGTTGGCCCGGCGCAGGGGCGCATCGGGCGATCGAACGATGCGCGCCGGCTCCCCGAGCACGCCGCTCACCCACTCGGCGGCCTCATCCCCCTGGTCCGAGCCGGCGCAGACATCCTTCCAGACCCTCACCTCGCGCGAGGCGCCGGCATCTGCGAGCGCCAGCCACAGGGCGGGCCGCGTGCCGCACTCGAGCCGCAGCCCCTCTGGGGTGAGTGTCACCGCGATGCGCGCCAGTGCGGGTGTCGTGCGTTGCGTCAGAAACGTGCCGTCGGGACGGATGACCATCCAGCGGCGATCCCACTCGCAGCCCGTTGTCCCGAGGCGCACCCGCTCAAGCGTGATGCCCTGCGCGGATTTGAGCGGGTGGATGCGCAGTTGTTGTACGACTGCCGTGCACACAAGCGCCATTCTACGTGAGAGCGAGCATGGCACGCGGCGCCCCATCAGGACCCTGGCGCGGGCGTTGATCCGCGGGGGCGGCCGGACTCGGCGGGCGGGGGCACGGGCGATCGCACCGGTTCCCGCGAGCCCGAGCGCTGCCTGCGCCAAAATGAGAGGCAGATCGCACGGCGGAGCGCCCCGTTCGGGCTTCATCGACGGTTCAGGCCACCCGGTCGATAACGGTCCCGTGCGATAATCGACTGCGGAGGGGGCGAGGGCCGTGCGCTATTGCAGCGCCCTGGGTGCCGCCTCCGCGAGGTGCGGGGCAAGTGATGAGAATCCAACGGCTCTGGGTGCTTGGGATGCTCGCGGCAGTGCTGGCGGCCGCCGCGGCCCCGGCCGCTCTCGCGCAGGAGAATCCCCCGGCGCGCGTCGGGCGCCTGAGCTACATCGGCGGCAGCGTCTCGTTCGAGCCGGCCGGCACGCAGCAGTGGGCCGCCGCCGAGCTGAACCGGCCCGTGACCATCGGAGACCGGATCTGGACCGACTGGGACTCGCGCGCTGAGATCGAGCTCGGCGATGCGGTGGTCCGGCTCGACAGCCGTACGGGCCTTTCGTTCCTCAATCTCGATGACATGACCGCGCAGATGCAGCTCAGCGCCGGCACGATCATCGTTCACGTGCGCTCACTCGCCACCGGGGAGCAGGACGAAGTCGACACGCCGAACCTCGCACTCTCGCTCGAGCAGCCCGGCACGTATCGCGTGCAGGTCGATTCGACGGGCGAGACCACCCGCGTCGAGGTCATCAGCGGCGAGGCGCTCGCGAGCGGCGGCGGGCAGACGTTCCCGCTGGCGGCGCAGCAGAGCGCGACGTTCACGGGCACCAATACGCTGGGCGTGGTCTATGCCACGCTCGGCATACCCGATGCATTCGATGACTGGTCGATGGCCCGCGACCGCGAGGAGGACCAGGCGGCCTCGCAGCTGACCCCGTACGTCTCCCCCGACACGGTCGGCATCTATGACCTCGACACCTACGGCGGCTGGCAGGACACCGGGTGGGGTTACGCGTGGTTCCCGAACGTGGGGGCGGGCTGGGCGCCGTACCGGTTCGGTCGCTGGGTGTGGATCGCCCCCTGGGGCTGGACCTGGGTCGACGATGAGCCCTGGGGGTTCGCGCCGTTTCACTACGGGCGTTGGGGGTACTGGCACAACGCCTGGTGCTGGGTTCCGGGGCCGCGCGGCGTGCGGCCGGTCTACGCGCCGGGGCTCGTGGCGTGGACGCATGGGGGTCATTTCGGCGGGCCGCATCGCGGGCCCCATGCCGGGGGACATGTCGGATGGGTGCCGCTCGGGCCGCGTGACGTCTACTTGCCCGGTTATGCGGCCGGCCGCGCGTATGTGCGCGACATCAATCTCACGAATGCGCGCGGGCTGAACCCCGCATTTGTCACCGACGCTTATCGGCGCGGCGGCGCCGGCATGACCTACGCCAACCGCGGCGTCCTCGGCGCCGTCACCGCAGTTCCGCGCACCGCCTTCAGCACATCGCAGCCCGCCGACGCGCATCGCGTGGTACTCACACGGCGCGGTCTGCTCGGCATGCGCTTCGGCGCCGGGGCTCCCGCCATCACGCCGACACGCTCGAGTATCTTCGGTGCCCGCATACGCACCGTGCAGGCGCCGCCGCGCCAGTTGACAGACCGGCCGGTGATCGCGCGGCTCGTGCCTGCGCGGGCACCGGTGTCGTTCGCGCGGCAGGTGGAGGCGCTGCGCGCGAACGGCGGACGGGCGCTGACGAGCCAGCAGTGGGCACGGCTGCGGCCCAATACTCCGACTTCCTCGGTGCGTCTGGCGCCGGATATCCGGCCTGCCGCGCCCGTCTTCGAGCGCGGTCCTCAGCGCCGCAACTTCGCCGGCCGGCCCGCGCCGGTCGGTTCGCGCGCTGCGCGCTTGCGTCCCGCGCCGCAGTCCGCGCGGCCGGCGTATCGCGCCGACCGCCCGGCTTGGGCACAGTCGCCGGTTGACCGGCGCGGCCAGCCGATCCGGTCGTCACAGCCGCTTCCCCAGCGGCACGTGCCGATGCCGCGCGCGCGCGGCCCGCAACGCGCTCCGGCCAATCGCCCGCCGAGGTTCCACTTCAACCCGAGCCGCCGAATGCCGGTCCCGGCCCCGCCGCGCGCGGCGCCGCCGATGTACCGCCCGCAGAGGAGCTTTGCCCCGCCGCGCGCGAATCCCTCATACCCAATGCGCAACCACTACGCGCCGCCGCGCTCGCCGCCGCCGATGTATCGCCCGGTGGCGGCGCCGCGCTTCGCGCCTCGTTCCTTCTCACCGCCGCCGGCTCCGGCGTTTCACCCTGCGTACCAGCCCACATATCAGCCCACATATCAGCCGGCGTATCACCCGGCGCCCGCACCGGCATACCACCCGGCGCCGCATTTCGTGAGACCGCAGCCGCCGCGTCCGTGAATTTCGCCGAGAATAGTGATATTTGCCAATCAGGTCCGCGCTTATCTCGGTTTTGCGAAACGTCTTAGTGACGTTTGCGGCTTCCCCGTACACGTGGTGATTTCGTATCCTGCGCGCGTTTCCGCTCGAGGTGGCGGATGGGAGGACGCAGATGCGACTTACGATGAGATTCCAGCTTGCGGCGGCAGTGGCAGCGGTCGGGATGCTGCTCGCGCCCGCGGCGCAAGCGGTGCCGAGCTTTGCGCGCCAGACAGGCATGGCGTGCGCCGCGTGCCACACGGTGTTCCCCGAGCTGACGCACTTCGGGAGGGTGTTCAAGGCCAACGGCTACGTGCTCGACAACCTCAAGCAGGTGCGCGCCGTGAACAGCGACCGCCAGCAGTTGCTGTCGCTCTCGCAGCTGCCGACGTTCTCGATCATGACGCAGATTTCGTATACGACGCTCAACAAGCGTCTGCCCGACAACACCAACCCCGCGGCGCCGGGATTGACGCAGAACGGCACGGCCGGGTTCCCGCAGCAGCTGAGCCTGTTCTACGCCGGCAAGATCGCGCCACACTTCGGCGTGTTCTCTCAGATCACCTACGCCAACGACAGCGGCACGATCGGCATCGACAATACCGATCTGCGCTTCGCCAAGCTGATCGTGCTGCCTGGCAAGAACACGCTGACCTACGGCCTGTCCCTCAATAACAACCCGACCGTACAGGACCTGTGGAACAGCACGCCGGCGTGGGGCTTCCCGTACGACGCCAGCAACGCGGTGGTCTCGCCGCTCGCGGCGACGCAGATCGACGGGACGCTGGCGCAGAGCGTCGCGGGACTGACCGGCTACCTGTATTACGACGAATCTCTCTACATCGAGTTCGGCGGCTACCGCTCGGCGCCGCAGGGGCAGACCAATGCGCTGACTGGCCAGGCCGGC
>JAKCEJ010000105.1 GCA_021838065.1 Pseudomonadota bacterium | reverse complement strand
ATCTGGCGCACGTCTGGCACCCGTGCACCCAGATGAAGGATCACGAGCATGTGCCGCTCATCCCCATCCGCCGCGGCGAGGGCGCGTGGCTCGAGGACTTCGAGGGCAAGCGCTACCTGGATGCCATCAGCTCGTGGTGGGTCAACCTCTTCGGCCACGCCAATCCGCGCATCAATGCCGCGGTGCGCGCGCAGCTCGAGCGGCTCGAGCAGGTGATCCTCGCCGGCTTCACGCACGAGCCGGTGATCCGCCTCTCCGAGGCGCTCACCGCGGTGGCGCCGGCGGGGCTGACCCGCTGCTTCTACGCCGACAACGGCTCCTCGGCGGTCGAAGTGGCGGTGAAGATGAGCTTTCACTACTGGCGCAACGTCGGCCGCGGCGAGAAGCGCCGCTTCATCACGCTCTCCAACAGCTATCACGGTGAGACGCTCGGCGCGCTCGCCGTGGGCAACGTGGAGCTCTACAAGGACATCTACCAGCCGCTGCTGATGGACGTCATCACCGTGCCGTCGCCCGATTGCTACGAGCGCGACAGCGGGGAGAGCTGGGCTGAGCACACGCGGCGCAAATTCGCGCACATGGAGGCCGCCCTGGAGCGGCACGCTCACGAGACCGCCGCGGTGATCCTCGAGCCGCTGGTGCAGTGCGCCGGGGGAATGCGCATGTACGACCCGGTGTACCTGACGCTGCTGCGCGCGGCGTGCGACCGGCATCAGGTGCACCTGATCGCCGATGAGATCGCCGTCGGCTTCGGCCGCACCGGCACGATGTTCGCGTGCGAGCAGGCCGGCATCCGGCCGGATCTGATGTGCCTCTCCAAGGGGCTGACCGCCGGCTACCTGCCGCTCTCGGCGGTGCTCACCACCGAGCCGGTGTACGCGGCGTTCTATGACGAGTACGTCAAGCTCAACGCGTTTCTGCACTCGCACAGCTTCACCGGCAACCCGCTCGCCTGCAGCGCGGCGCTCGCCTGCCTGGAGATCTTCCGCAGCGATGGGGTGCTCGAGCGCAACCGCGCCCTGAGCGCGCGGCTCGGCGAGCGCGCGCGCACGCTGCAGGAGCATCCTCATGTCGCGGAAGTGCGCCAGCGCGGCATGATCGTCGCGGCCGAGTTGGTTCGCGACAAGGCCGCGCGCGAGCCGTACCCATGGCAGGAGCGGCGCGGGCTGGCGATCTACCGGCACGCGCTCTCGCGCGGGGTTCTGCTGCGCCCGGTGGGCAATGTGGTGTACTTCATGCCTCCCTATGTGGTCACCCCGGAGGAGATCGATCTGATGGTCGAGGTGGCGCGCGAGGGGATCGAGCTCGCCACGTGCGCCTGAGGAGAGTGCATGTGCCCGGGCCGCTTGGCCCGGGGGCGCGCTGCACCGTTGCCGGCGAGGCGGCCGGGCACATCGTGCGCGTGCTGCGGCTCGGGGTCGGGGCCGAGCTCGTCGTGTTCGACGGCACGGGCGGGGAGTACGCGGGCCGTATCGAGGCGCTGCGCAAGGGCGAGGTCGTGGTGGCCCTCGGCGAGCGGCGCGAAGGTCTGGCCGAGTCGCCGCTGCGCCTGACCCTGGCACAGGGCGTCTCGCGCGGCGAGCGCATGGATTGGGTCGTGCAGAAGGCGGTCGAGCTCGGGGCCGCGCGCATCGTGCCGGTGCTGACCGAGCGCAGCGTCGTGCGCCTCGATGCCGCTCAGGCGCACACCAGGCAGCGCCACTGGCAGCGCATCGCGGTGGCCGCCTGCGAGCAGAGCGGGCGCAGCCGCGTGCCGCAGGTCGCCGCGCCGCTCGCGCTCGAAGCCTTTCTCGCGGCGCTGCCGGACGGCGGACTGAGAGTCCTTCCCAGTCCGCACGGCGCCGAGGGGCTCGAGGCGCTGCCGCCGGCCGCGCGCGAGGCGCTCGTGCTCATCGGACCGGAGGGCGGGCTTGCCGAGAGCGAAGCGCGCGCCGCGCTGGTGCGGGGGTTCCAGCCGCTGCGGCTCGGCCCGCGCGTGCTGCGCACCGAGACGGCGGCCGTGGTGGCGCTGGCGCTGCTGCAGCAGCGCTTCGGCGACCTGTGACGGGCCGCTCAGGGCTGCAGCCGGATCACCTTCCAGGGCTCGGGGCGGAAGCTCCCGCCGGACGCGCTCAGGCGCCGGGTCCACAGCAGCCGGTCGTGGATGCGCGCCGCGCCCTCCACCCAGAGCTCGACGGATTCGGCCCAGAGCCAGTAGCCGCCCCAATGCGCTGGCCTCGGGATCACGCCGGTGAACGGTGCCTCGGGCGTGGAGGCGCTTGGCAGCGGCGCGCCGAAGCGTGCCGCTGCCGCCGCGAGCGCGCGCTCGAGCGCTTGGCGCGACTCGGCCGGCTCGCTCTGCGCGCTCGCCCACGCGCCGAGGCGGCTCTGCCAGGGGCGGGAGGCGAAGTACGCGTCGCTGTCGGCAGACGGCGCCCGTACCACCGGTCCCTCGACGCGCACCTGGCGGTGCAGCGCGTCCCAGTGAAAGACCGCCGCCGCCCGGCCGGTCGCGGCGAGCTCGCGCCCCTTGCGGGAGTGGTAGTTGGTGTAGAAGGTGAGGTAGCCCGGCTCGGCGAACACGCCCTTGCACAACAGGACGCGCGCCGACGGGCGTCCCTCGGCGTCGCAGGTGGCCACGACCATGGCGTTCGGATTGGGTTGCACCCGCTGGTCCCGCGCTTGCTCGAGCCAGCGCTCGAGGACGGCGAGCGGGTCGGTCGGCGGGGTGCCGCCGGACAGTTCATTGGGCGTGGACATGGGCCACATGGTACGGGATTGGCGCGCGGGGCGGCAGCCGTGAAATTTGACTTGCGATGGCCGCCCCGGCTCGATACAAGGAAAAGGCTGCCGCACGGCGCACCTTTCGGAAAGCCCTGCATGACCCGGGACGATGTGACATTGGACGATTTGCGCCGCCGGCTCACCGAGCTTGACCGCCAGTTCATCGAGCTCGCCGCCGAGCGCAAGGCACTCAGCGCGCAAGTGGCGCGGGTGAAGCGCGCCACCGGCCGGCCCACCCGGGATTACGGCCGCGAGCGCGACGTCATCATGGGCGCGCGCAACGCCGCGGCCGAGCTCGGTGTCTCACCGGCGCTCGCCGAGGAGCTGCTGCGCCTTCTGATCCGCTCGTCGCTCACCACGCAGGAGCAGGCGAGCGTGGCTGCGCACGGCGCCGGCTCGGGACGCCGCGCGCTCGTGATCGGCGGCGGCGGCAAGATGGGGCGCTGGTTCGTCCAGTTCTTGAGCTCGCAGGGCTTCGCCGTCGAGGTAGCCGACCCGCAGGGTGGCGCGGATGGCGTGCCGCGCATGGCCGACTGGCACGGCAGCGACCTGGGGCACGACTTCATCGTGCTCGCCACGCCGCTCGCGGCGACCGATGCCATCCTGCGCGATCTGGCGCTGCGCCGCCCCCCGGGCATCATCTTCGATGTCGGCTCGCTCAAATCGCCGCTGCGCGCCGGACTGCTGGCGCTGAAGTCACACGGCTGCCGGGTGACCTCGGTGCACCCGATGTTCGGACCGGACACCGAGCTGCTCTCGGGGCGGCACGTGATATTCGTTGACCTCGGTCACGCCGAGGCGCTGGCGGCGGCGCGCGAGCTGTTCGCCCCCACCATGGCCGAGCAGGTGGTGATGAGTCTCGATGATCACGACCGGCTGATCGCCTACGTGCTGGGGCTGTCGCATGCCGTGAACATCGCCTTCTTTACCGCGCTCGCGGAAAGCGGCGAGGCGGCGCCGAAGCTGGCACGCATGTCGAGCACCACGTTCGATGCGCAGCTCGACGTGGCCGCGTGCGTGGCGCAGGAGAGCCCCGACCTCTACTACGAGATCCAGAGCCTCAATGATTACGGCGCCGAGTCGCTCGAGGCGCTGGTGAAGTCCGTCGAGCGCCTGCGCACGGCCGTGCTGTCGCGCGATCACGATACGTTCGTGTCCCTGATGCGCCAGGGCTGCGATTACCTCGAGGACCGCCGCACGGTCACCGAGCGGCGCGCCTGAGAGTATGAACGCCATGGGCGGACCGGAGGCAGACAGCGGCGCGGCCGCGGACGTCATCGATGCGGATGGCTTTCGGGCCAACGTCGGCATCGTGATCATGCGCCGCGACGGCGATGTGTTCCTGGGCCGCCGGGCCGGCGGCAGGGGCTGGCAGTTCCCGCAGGGCGGCATCCGCGAGGGCGAGAGCCTCGAGGCGGCCGTCTACCGCGAGCTGCACGAGGAGGTCGGCCTCGGCGCCCAGGACGTTGAGCTCCTGGGGCGCACCGCCCGGTGGCTGCGTTACCGCCTGCCGGCACGCTACATCCGGCGCAACCGGCATCCGCTGTGCATCGGCCAGAAACAGCGCTGGTTCCTGCTGCGGTTGCGCCGCGAGGTGACGGCATTCGATTTCGAGAGCACCGCGGAACCGGAGTTCGACGAGTGGCGCTGGACGGACTTCTGGCAGCCGGCGCGCGAAGTGATCTATTTCAAGCGCAAGGTCTACCAGCGGGCGCTCATCGAGCTTGCGCCGGTAGCCTTCCCGACGGGACAGCCCGCATTGCCGGACTGGTGGGACGCGCTGAGGCAGCGGCCCCGCTCGTCCGCCACGGAGACGGATGAGACACGTGAATAGCCAGAACCCCCTCCCCGATACCGAGGCTCACGGCGGACTGCGGCATCGGCCTGCTGTCAAGGTAGCGCTTGCGCTCGGCGCCCTGGCGCTGCTCTACCTGGCGTTCGAAATCGGCCGCAGTTCCGCCGGCTACAGCGTCTTCGCGGCGATGCACGAGCAGGACGTGCTGCACAACGAGATCGCACTGCTCAAGCGCGACAACCGCGCGCTGCAGGTGCGCGTCGTGGAGCTGCAGACGCTGAACGCCGGCCATGCGCACGCGGAGCGGATGGTCACCCGGACCATCGCGCAGCTGCAGGCCCAGATTGCACGTCAGAGTGAGAGGCTGGCGTTTTATCGCGGCGTGGTCGCCCAGGGCGCGCCCCCGATCGGTCTGCGGGTCGGGGAAGTGCTGCTCTCGCCCGGCAAGCGCCCGCAGCACTACCGCGTCGACATCTCGCTGCTGCGGACCGACCGCCCCGACGGCGAGGTGAACGGCACGTTGAGTCTGACCGCCGACGGCCGCGGCCCCGGCGGGACGACGGTCGCTAATCAGGCGCTGCTCGGCAAGCCCACGCTGCAATACCGCTTCCGCTATTACCAGGAATTCAAGCAAGATCTGGTGCTGCCGCCGGGGTTCAGCCCCGCGCACCTGACGGTGACGGTGCGCTCGGGCCACCCGAACATCGCGCCGCTTATCCAGACCTACCCGTGGAGCGCCGTATCGGTGCCGTGAGCGCTGCGGCGACCCCCCCCGGGAGGGGTTTTGACCTCGGCGCCGGCAGATCCTAGACTGGTCGCATGAACATTACTGAAGTCACCTCGGACGCCGGGCTCATTTTCACAGACGCGGCCGCGCGCAAGGTCGGGGACCTGATCCGCGGCGAGGGCAACCCCAACCTCATGCTGCGGGTGTTCGTGCAGGGCGGCGGCTGCTCGGGCCTGCAGTACGGGTTCGAGTTCGACGAGCAGGTGCAGGACGGGGATACCTGCATCGAGAACCAGGGCGTGAAGCTGTTGGTCGATCCGATGAGCGTGCAGTACCTGATGGGAGCCGAAATCGACTACCGCGACGGGCTCGACGGCGCGCAGTTCGTGATCCGCAACCCCAACGCCACGACCACCTGCGGCTGCGGCTCCTCGTTCTCCGCCTGAGCCGGCGGCAAGCCGCGTGCGTCCGGCCGCTTCCCGCACAACCCGCACGCCCCGCAGACCCGCCCGCATCCGCCCCGATGTCCTCGCGGCGGTCGACCTGGGCTCCAACAGCTTCCACATGGTCGTGGCGAGGTATTCCCACGGCCAGCTGGTCATCATCGACCGCCTGCGCGAGATGGTGCGCCTCGCCTCGGGCGTGGAGGAGAATGGACACATCGACCGCGCGGTCGCCGAGCGCGCGATCGCCTGCCTGGAGCGCTTCGGGCAGCGCCTGCGGGCCATGCGTGCCGCCAGCGTGCGCGCCGTCGGCACCAGCGCGCTGCGGCTGGCGCACCGCAAACAATCGTTTCTGCTGCGCGCGCGCGAGGCGCTCGGCCATCCCATAGAGATCATCTCGGGCCGGGAGGAGGCGCGGCTGATCTACGCGGGCGTCGCCACCAATCTGCCGCAGGAGCAGGGCCGGCGCCTGATCGTCGACATCGGCGGCGGCAGCACCGAGCTCATCATCGGCCAGGGGCTACGGCCGCTCGAGCTCGAGAGCCTGCGCGTCGGGTGCGTGCTGGTGAGCGAG
Organism: Pseudomonadota bacterium; assembly: GCA_021838065.1. GTDB lineage: Bacteria > Pseudomonadota > Gammaproteobacteria > Steroidobacterales > Steroidobacteraceae > 13-2-20CM-66-19. Next base: position 2,382 of record JAKCEJ010000105.1, on the reverse strand, counting down.
CGGTTCTTCGCCGACGGGAAGATCTCCGCCAAGCGCATGGCCGCGGCGCGGCTGGCCGCACGGCTGCAGCTCGCCCCGGTGCGCAACGCCTTCCGGCGGCGCGGCTGGCAGCACTGCGCCGGCAGCTCGGGCACGGTGCACGCCATCGGCGATGCCGTCCGCGAGCTGACTCCCCGCGCCACGCTCATCACCCCCGGCGGCCTCGAGCGCCTCGTGGATGCGGTGGTGTCCGCGGGGCACACGCGGGCGCTGCGCTTCGCGGCGGTCACCGAAGATCGCCGCCCGGTGTTCCCAGGGGGGCTCGCCATACTCGCGGAGGTGTTCGCGGTCCTCGGCCTGAAGGAGATGCGCATCGCCGACGGCGCGCTGCGCGAGGGTTTGCTTTACGACATGGTCGGGCGCAACACGGACGAGGATGCCCGCGAGCGCACCGTGCGCAGCATGCAGCTGCGCTATCACGTGGACACCGAACAGGCCGAGCGCGTGGCGGCCACGGCGCTGAAGTTCCTGGCGGGAGCCCGCTCGGCCTGGAAGCTGCGCGCCGAGCCGGCGGCCGATCTGGTGTTGAAATGGGCGGCGCGGCTGCACGAGGTCGGCCTCGACGTCGCCCACAGCGGGTATCACCGCCACGGCGCCTACCTGCTGGAGAATGCCGACATGCCGGGGTTCTCCCGCGGCGAGCAGAGCCTGCTCGCGCGTGTCGTCGGCGCCCACCGGCGCAAGCTCTCGCGCGAGGGCCTTGCCGAGCTGGTGCCGCCCTGGGATCGTGATGCGCTCTACCTGATCGTGCTGCTGCGGCTCGCTGTGCTGCTGCACCGCGGGCGCGAGCGCGGCGCGCTGCCGCCGGTCAAGCTGACCGCGCGCGCCGGATCGCTGCAGCTCGCCTTCCCGTCGCGCTGGCTCGCAAAGCACCCGCTGACGCAGGCCGATTTGCGCCAGGAAGTGCAGTATCTGGCCGCGGCGGGGTTGCGTCTGCGGGTGACGCGCCGCCGCCGCTGAGCCGCGTGGGCGCTCAGTCCCCGCCCGCGGCGTCGAACAGCGTCCCGGCGGCATTGGCTGCGAGCAGCTCGCCCTGCACGCTGATCCGTGTCTCGTCCGTGGCGCACAGGCGCTCGTAGCGGCCGTCGGGCAGCAGCCGCCAGGACTGCGAGTTGTCAGCCAGCGCGAGCCGCAGATCCTCCAGGATGCGCTGGCGGTGCGAGGGCCGCTCGATCGGGAATGCCACCTCGACGCGGTGGAAGAAGTTGCGCTCCATCCAGTCCGCGCTCGAGCAGTAGATCTCGCCGTCGCCGCCGTTCGCGAAGTAGAACACGCGCGAGTGCTCGAGGAAGCGGCCGACGATCGAGCGCACCTCGATGTTCTCCGACACCCCGGGCACGCCCGGGCGCAGCGCGCACACGCCGCGCACGATCAGATCGACCTTCACGCCGGCGCGCGAGGCTCGATAGAGCGCCTCGATCGTCTGCTGTTCGACCAGCGCGTTCATCTTGGCGATGATGCGCGCCGGCTTTCCGGCGCGCGCGTGAGCGCTCTCGCGCTCGATCTTCGCGAGCATCGCCTCGTGCAGGCCGAACGGGGATTGCACCAGGCGCTGAAGGTGCGGCGTGCGGGTGAGGCTCGTCAGCTCGAGAAACAGCTCGTGCACGTCCTGGCCGACTTCGTCGCGGCAGGTGAACAGCCCGTAGTCGGTGTACTGCCGGGCGGTGCGCGGATGGTAGTTGCCGGTGCCGAGGTGGCAGTAGCGGCGGATACCGCCGGGCTCGCGCCGCACCGCCATGGCGAGCTTGGCATGGGTCTTGTAGCCGACCACCCCGTACATCACGTGCGCGCCGGCTTCCTGCAGCCGGTTCGACAGCTCGATATTCGCCTCCTCGTCGAAGCGCGCGCGCAGCTCGATGATCACCGTCACATCCTTGCCGGCATTGGCCGCGGCGACCAGCGCGTCGACGATCGGCGAGTCGCTTCCCGCGCGGTACAGCGTCTGCTTGATCGCAAGCACCTGCGGGTCGGCGGCCGCCTGGCGCAGAAAATCCATCACCGGCGTGAAGCTCTGGTAGGGATGATGCAGCAGCACATCCTTCTGGCGGATCGCCGCGAACAGGTCGCCGCCGCCGGCGAGGCGCCGCGGCAGTCCCGGCGTGAACGCCGGGTACTTCAGGTCCGGGCGGGGCACGAGCTCGTACACGGCCGAGAGACGGTTGAGATTGACCGGTCCGCTCATGCGGTAGGTCTCGAGCTCCCCGAGCGCGAACTGGCGCTGCAGGAACTGCACGATGTCCGCCGGGCAGTCGCTCGAGGTCTCCAGCCGCACCGCCGCGCCGTAGCGCCGGTGCGCGAGCTCGCCCTCGAGCGCGCGGCGCAGATCGTCGATCTCCTCCTCGT
>JAKCEJ010000104.1 GCA_021838065.1 Pseudomonadota bacterium | reverse complement strand
GCAGGTACAGTTGGTAGCGGGGGCAGGATTTGAACCTGCGACCTTCGGGTTATGAGCCCGACGAGCTGCCAGACTGCTCCACCCCGCACCAGGAGGGGGCGCATTGTACGGACCACTGATCGATCCGGCAAGGCTTTTCGGCGCCGGCTGGGCGGTGCGGAATTAGGCGCGATCAGTCTTGATCGTGCGGCCATCCGCGCGCGAGAGATTCAATCCAGTGAATCCCGCAATTTCGCGGCCAAGGCTGCGGCAGCCGTGTGATCGATGGGGCTCATCGGCCAGTGAATTCCGAGACCCTCGGCGCCGCTGGGCTTGGGAATGATGTGGAAATGCACGTGGTCGATCGCCTGATGGGCACCTGCGCCATTGTTCTCAAGGACGTTGTACTCTTTGATGCCGGTCACCGAGACCACCGCGCGACAGATGCGCGGTAGGACGCGTCCCAGAGCGGCGGCCGACTCCTCGGAGAGCGCATCGAGGGTGATGGCCGGCTCCTTAGGAATCACCAGCGTGTGACCGGTGCTGAGCGGATTGATGTCGAGAAATGCCAGCACGCGCTCGTCCTCGTACACCTTGTGGCAGGGGATCTCGCCCCGGATGATTTTGCTGAAGATGGTCTCGGACATGCGGATCTCGAGTGGGTGGTGGATCACCGTCATTCTCGCTCAAGCCGGCCGAAAATTGGCACGCGAAGGTCTCAAGGCCCGGCGAGACCCGTCAGCGCCGCCCTATCCACCTGCGGCAGCAGCGCAGGGTCACTCGGGCACCGGCACCTAAAGCCGAAGCCTCAGCGCCGCGATCTTGGCGCGCAAGCTCGGCGCAGCCGCTTGAGTTCCACGGCGGGGCCGCGCCCACCGGGCGGCCGCGGGCCGCCCGGTGGGCGCAGCGCGGGGCCTCTACTCCAGCGCGACATCCATGCGTTGCGTGTAGAAGGTGCTGGTGGTGCTGTCGTAGGTGCCGATCGCAACCAGCTTGAACACCTTGTTGGAGCCGTTCACCGTGCTCGACAGCCCACTGATGAAGCTCGAGGGGCTGTCGTACACCTGGATGCCGTTCGTGGCACTGCCGGTGGCGTACTCGGAGTTGCCACTGCAGGTGCCGCTGGCGCAGCCGGGGATAATGGTCGGGCTGCTCGAGAGGCTCGAGAGCTGCGTGGTCTGCGGCCCGGTCCGCATGATCGCCGATGTGATGCTGGTGTTGCCCAGATTCACCACGATGCCCGAGCTGCCGGCGCTGCTGAACGGTGCGGTCGTGCCGGCGGTCCACTCCACGATGAGCGTGGAGGGGCCGTTGGCCATGTTCGTGACCGTCGCGGCGTTGAAGTCCGGCGGAGCCGAGCCGAACGGCGCCACGAATCCGTTGGCCTCAAGCAAAGTGCCCGCGCTGAGTGTGCTCGCGTCGAATGACCCTGTGTTCAACGCATAACTCGACGGGTTGGCGTCACCGCTGCTCGCGACGCCCGTTCCAGCGAAGTTAAAGACGCTCGGGGCGTAATTGCCGATCTCGAGCACGTTCACGGTCGCGCTGCCCATTGCGCCGCTGACGAGCGTTCCCCATACGTCCGTCGGCTGCATGCGGATCTGGCCGGGGGCCGCACTGAAGCTGGTGAGGGTGGAGCCGTTCTGCGTACCGATGCCGAGCGCGGTGATCTGCTGGCCGACGGACACCGACTGCGGACTTAGGCCGCTGGCGGCGACGCCGTCTTCGCTCACGATCGTGCCGGAACCCAGGGTGACCGTCACGGTCGGGTAGTACGTGAACGAGGCGTTGCTGAAGCAGATGCCCTCCTGGCAGACGTACTCCGCGCCATGCAGCGTCAGCGTGTTGCCGCTGCGGGCCGTGACGATACCGCGGAGCGCTTCATTGCCCGGGCTGATGACAGTGGTGCCCGCATATACCGCGGTCGCGTTCAGCGTCGGGGTAATCGTCGAGAGGTTGCCCAGCGTGCCGTAGGCGGTGACCGTGATGCCTGGGTTGAGGTTGCCCAGTGCCGTCAGTCCTGCCGTGCCCGTATAGGTCGTGCCGTTGATGTTGAAGTAGGTGCTCGAGGTGGCATTGACCGTCAATGCGCCCACGTCACCGTCGGCATAGTACGTATCATCGAACGGGCGGAGATTCTCCGTGAAATTCCCCGCGCTCGGGCTCGAGATGACGATCTGCCCGCGCGCGCGCAGCGGATTGTTCTCGTACGGCTGAACGGTCGCCACGATGAACGGTTTGACCGTCACCGTGTTGGTGCTGGCGTTGATCGAGTTCGATGCGGCGAGGTCGATGTCGATGGCGAATGGGGTCGATTGGTTCAGGCTCACCACCAGCGGATGGTTCGGGGCGAACGTCACCTTCTCGTTGACGACCCCGGGGTTCGCACCGGCGCTGTTCACCACCTTCGCGGCGCTCGTCTGGCCCTTCAGATAGATGATCGGCGTGGAGTAATCCAGGCTGATCGTCATGCTCTTGTACGTGCCTTGCGGAACGCCCGCCCCACTGAACAGCTCGGTGAGATTGGTTCGGCGCGTCAGATCGACCTGCTGGTCAGTCGCCTGGGCGTAGACGACGTACCCGTCGCTGCGCGTCAGGGTGATGGTGTACAGGCCGACCGAATAGGCGCTGAAATCGCCCGCGGCCTCAGCGGTGAGCATCATCACCGGCGTGCCGTTGTACACTTTCGTGGTGGCGCTGCAGCCCCCGAGGGCAATCGCCAGTGCCGCAGCCACGGCGCAGATCGAGGTGCGCAGGGTGCCTGAGGCGCCCGGGACTGCGCGAGCGCAATCAAATCTCATCAAATTCCCCCTTCGCTCGGGACGGGTATCGCAGGTCGGTTCGGGATGAACGACCGTAAAACCCCTAGTGTATCGTCTTTGAGCGGGTCGCGTCGCCGGGGTTCCGGTCGCGCCCGGATCGGCCGATGGACGGCCTAGGGGCCTAGCGGTCCTGCGAGAGCACCCCGACTGGGGCGCTCGTGCTGCCGAACATGAACATGCTGTACACGTTGCCCGAGCCGAGCGTCGCGGTGGTCTGCGAGTAGAGTGTCTGCGACGTCGTGTAATCGGTCACGGTCACGGTCCCGGTGGTTGTGGCGATTACCTGCGTATTGTAAGGGGAGATGCCGCTCGCGGCGCCGCTCGGCAGATCGCTGCCGAGCGGGACATTGGTCGCCACCGGCATGAAATTCACCGCGAGCGAGATCGGATCGCCGCTGCCGGACATGGCATTGACCAGCCGGACGCTCGAGTAGCCGCTGAGCGCAGGAATATTGCTGTCGGCGAGCCAGTTCTCCTGCACGCTCCCGGGCGTGCCGTAGACGAGGAAGGTGTAGTCCTGGCCGGCCGTCAGAGTCTGGTTCGGGACCGTGACGGCGGTGCCGTTCACCGCCAGGGTCACCGCCTGGTTGCCGGCCGGAACGAGCTGGTAGGTGCCGATGGCCGCCGCCGGAGCGGCGCTCACGAGGTTCGTCCCTCCGACCGCGGCGGTGACGTTGTTCGCGCCGCTCACACCGATCGCCGCGCGCACGCGCGCGTCCGGATTGGTGAAAGTGGTGAGTGAGCCCTTTTGCGGCAGGGCCATCACGTTGACGAGGTATCCGCCCGGGGCCTCGGTGATGATCAGCGAGAGGATCTGCTGGTTGGCGAGCTTCAGGCTCGGCAGGTCGAAGCGCAGGTCGGTCTTCTTGCCCGCCCCGGTGATGCGCAGCTCGTAGGTGCCCTGGGGGATGGAGCTGAATCCGGCGCTCTTGCCGCCGGCGACGGCGCCGAAGTTCGGCGAGGCGTTGCTCAGCGGCACGCCGGGGGTGGTGAGGTACACATCGAGGCTGCCGGCGTCCGGATCGGCATTGAGGACCTCGACAGAGGCGTAGCCCCCGTTCGGGGCGCCCTGCTGCTCATTGATCTCCATGACCCCGAACGAGCCGCTGTCGCCGTAGGCGACATAGGTGCGCCGCTCGCTGTTGGAGAAGGTTTCGGAGCGGCTCGAGAGCGCGTTTGCGGCCCCGACGCCATGGCTGGTGAAATAGACCGTGTAGGTCGCCGGGGCGATCCCGGCGTAACCGCTCAGCGCACCCGAGGCGACGTCGCTCAGCTGCGGGGTGCCGGCCGTGCCGCTCTCCTCGAAATACACGTCAAGGGCCGCGTAGCCGGCGCTGGCATTGAGCAGCCGGATCTGCGCATCGCCGCTGTTGCCGCAGCCGGACAGCATCAGGGCGAGCAGTACCGGGGCAAGAGCCGCGCCGCGCCGAAGGTTGGACATGTGATCGACTCCTAGAGGAGGGCCCGCGCCGTGCGCGGCGCCCGTCGCTGCGCACGGCCGAGTTCAAGGATATCGGAACGCGCGGGCGATTGCCGCTGGCACGGCCTGGCGGGGCGCCGCGCCCCTCAGAGGCCTTCCGGCTGCCCGTCGATCCAGCTCGCCCGCACGTCCAGCCGCTGATCCGTCAGCACCAGATTGGCGCGGTAGCCGGGCTCGATACGACCGAGCTCGCGGGCGAGCCCGAGGATCTCGGCCGGAAAGAGGCTCGCCATGTGCACGGCCTCGTGCGGCGGCAGGCCGAGCAGCTCGATCGCATTGCGCACGCAGCTGGCCAGATCGATGTTCGAGCCGGCGAGTCGCCCCTGCTCGTCGTAGCAGACCGCGCCGCTGACGCTGATGCGTCGCCCCTGTAGCTCGAACTCGCGAATATCGGTGCCGAGCGCGGGCATCGCGTCGGTCGCCAGCATGAAGCGCACGTGCGGCTTGCAGCGCAGCGCCAGGCGCAGCTTGCGCTCGCCGGCATCTGCCTCGCCGCCGGCGGGGCCACCTCGCACGTGTCGATCCTGGCGGCCGCCCCCGGCATCCCGGCGCTGGCGGCCCTCGGGCCCGCGCTGCAGACCCTCGCTGCCGGCACCCCGCTCATTCTCGATGCCGAGGGCGGGCAGCTGCGGGTTGGTCCGGGCGAGGCGCACCTCGAGACCGCCCGACGCCAGATCGCGCGGGCCGCCAAGCGGCGCGCCCGCGAGCGCGAGCTCGCCCCGCGGGAGTGCGGCATGGCCGACGGCGCGCATCGAGGCGCTTGCCAATCGTGGGTCGCTCGCCGATGCCGAGCTCGCAGTCCGCAACGGCGCCGAAGGCGGTGGACTGCTGCGCACGGAGTTTCTGTTTCTCGAGCGGCGCGAAGCGCCGAGCGAGGCCGAGCAGCACGCCGAATACCAGCGCATCGCCGCCGCGCTCGCGGGCCGTCCGTTGACCATCCGGACCCCCGACATCGGCGGCGACAAGCCGATTGCGTACCTGCCGCTGCCGCCGGAGGACAATCCTGCACTGGGCGTGCGGGGGGGCGCACCAGTCTGCGGCGCGAGGAACTGCTCGATGAGCAGCTGCGCGCGGTGCTCGCGGTGCAGCCGGTCGGGCAGTGCCGGCTGCTGCTGCCGATGGTCACCGATCTGGCGGAGATCCGCGCCGTGCGCGCGCGCGTCGGCGAGGCCTGCCGGCGGCTCGGGCGCCGCGAGCCGATCGAGCTCGGGGCAATGATCGAGACGCCCGCCTCGGTCCTGATGGCCGATGCGCTCGCGCGCGAGGTCGAGTTCTTGTCCATCGGCACCAACGATCTGACCCAGTACACCCTGGCGATGAACCGCGGTCACGCACAGTTCGCCGCGCGCCTCGACGCGCTGCACCCGGCGGTGCTGCGCCTGATCGCACGGACAGCGGAGGCCGCGCGAGCCGCGCGCCGGCGCACCGCCGTGTGCGGCGGGCTCGCCTCCGATCCTGCCGCGGTCCCCATCCTGATCGGCCTCGGTGTGCACGAGCTGTCGTGCGTGCCGGCGGCGATTGCGCCTCTGAAGGCATTGATCGGCGGGCTCACCCTCGCCGAGTGCCGCGAGCGCGCCCGCGAGGCTCTCGCACAGGAGTCGGCCGAGGCGGTGCGCGCGCTCTGCGCCGCGCCGGCAGCGTCCACCGGCCAGGCGGCCCCGGTCGACGGCTGAAGCAAACGCGACAGGAACTATCCCATGAAACAGCTGCTCGCTCCGCTGCAGAAGCTCGGCGGCGCGGAGAATTCCGAGTCCGTGAATGCCTGCACGACACCGCTGCGGCTGACAGTCCGCGCTCAGGATGCGGTCAACGCGGATGCCTTGAAAGCTCTGGGCGCTGTGGGTCTGGTGCGTCCATCGGCCGCGGCGCTGCAGGTCGTGATCGGACCCGTGGCCGAGCAGATCGCAGGAGTGATGCGTGAGGCGCTCGATCATATTCCGCGCGGCGCGGCGCTGCAGCTGCAGCGAGCGCGGCAAGCGCACCAAAGGGTGAGGGCCCGACGGCTGCTGCTGCCCCGCTCCCGCACTCGCGCGCGCTGATTGACGGGCTGCTTGCGGCAATCGGTGGCTCGCAGAATGTGCGTGAGGTTGATCCGGTATCGTCGCGACTCCGCATTGCCGTTGCCGACGCGAGCCGGGTTGATACCGGGGGATTGCAGCGCTTGGGGCTGCGCGGCAGCGAACTGACTTTATCGGCACCGCGTCATGACCCACTGCCGGGATGAGCATCTCGGTGCAATGACGCGGCATGCGGCAACCTGCATTTCGACGCCTCCCATGACGTAAATTCCATCACGTTCGGAACCCCTCCACTCGCATTACGGGTACGGGACGGCATCCGCGATGCTGTTGCGGACGTGCATCATGCGCACTGTGCAGTGATTCAGAATCCAACTGTACGAAACGAAAAGGTTGCCGCGCCGATTCGTTTGAGTACTATAGTCGACAGTACAACGTAATGATGCCGCCGATGTAGCAGGGACCCAACACACATCTGAATGCAGAGCCAATTCGGTATTCGATCGCGCATGCGGGTTCGGGCTCGTCGTTGGCAACGCGGGTGGGGGTAGGGAATCGTGCTAGAGATCAAAGTCGGCTCGGGACCCGGACGGGGCGTATTACCCCTTCCTATCTGTCGGACGTTTCTCCTCTGCGCGGTTCAATCGTGAATGTGCGGAGCGTTGACGCGCCGCTTCGCGCAACTGGAGCAGGCGACGGTCCGGTAGACGTCGGTTGCCCCGCGGATCGCGAACGGCGCGCGCAGGCACTGGCGGAGGTGGCGCGCGAGCACCATGCGCCCTTGCTCCGCTTCTTGACGCAGCGTACTGGGTCGGTCGAGGACGCCAAGGAAATCGCTCAGGATGCCTATGTTAAAGTGCTCGCCGTCAAACGTGAGGACTCGATTGCGTCGCTGGCCAACTATCTTTGGCGCAGCGCGCTCAATCTCATGACGGATCATGGTCGGCGGCGCTTGGTCCGGGAGCGGTTCGCCCAGGTCGTGCAGGTCGAGGCGGAGCAGGTGGCGCCCTCGACTGAGACGGTGGTCGATGCGCGCCAGCGCTTGGAGCTGATCGAGCGGGCGGTCGCGCAGCTGCCGCCGCGGTGTATGGATGCATTCCTTCTGCGGGTCGTGCAGGGCCGGCCGTTTGATGAGGTGGGTCGGGTGATGGGAATCAGCGGCAGAATGGCCAAGATCTACGTGGCGCGGGCACTGGCGTCCCTGCACGCCACATTGGAGGATGCCGATTCGCAGGGCGACGAGCTGTGAGCGCCCCGCGTCCCGCCGTCGAGGAGGACGAGCACCGCTGGATCGAGGCCGTGGAATGGCACACTGTGCGCTGCGGCGGAAAGGGCCTTGCACCGGTGCAGCGCACGGCCTGGCAGCTTTGGTGGGCGGACCCCGATAACCGGCGGATTTACGCGGCCTGCGCAAGACTGCACGTCCACGCGCAGCTGCTGGACTCCGCCGGTCCGCTCGCGGGGATGACAAGCGCACGGCAAAACGACAGGCTCGCCGGCGGGCGAGAGCGAGCACCGCGGCGCATTCTCATCGGCGGGGCGGTGCTGGCTCTGTTGATCGGGTGGGTCATGCTCGCCGGTCCACCGGCGTGGCGTGCGCGCGCTCCTCGTCATCAGCAGGCCGAGCCGGCCACGGCGGGGACGGTATACCGCACGCGCTCGGGACAGATGCGGCGCATCGTATTGAGCGATGGATCCACAGTGATCCTCGGTGCCGAAACGGCCCTGAGGGTCTCACTGACACCGCAACGACGTGCGGTCAGTCTCGAGCGCGGAGAAGCGTGGTTCCGTGTCGTCCACCGCCGCCACTGGCCCTTCGTCGTCGCTGCAGGAGGTGGCACGATCACGGACCTTGGCACTGCGTTCGTCGTTGATCGCGAGTCGGGGCGTGTTGAAGTCACCGTCACGCAGGGCCGAGTGGAAGTTGCGCTCGCGAAGTCCAGCGCCGTACTGCAATGGAAGCGCTTGGAGCTGGTTCCGATACGGCTGCACCGCGGCGAACGCTTCAGCTACGGTCGCAACGCGGACAGGGTCGTCAGGGCCGTCAGTCCGCGCATCGCCCTGGCATGGACCAGAGGTGAATTGGCATTCACGGACGAGCGTCTGCGTGATGTCGTTGCGAATATAGACCGGTATGCACAGCGTCCTATCGAAGTCTCACCCGCTGCGGGAAAATTACGTTTGACGACACTCGTGATGAGTCAGCGCATATCCGCATGGCTGGACGGATTGAGCCGAGTATTGCCGGTTACAGTCAAGCACGGCGACGCCGCGATATGCATCCAGCTGCGCGCGCCTCAGGCAACGCGCCGCAATAACAGGTGCCGTGGACGCTGAAGAACACGTCGCGGACAACGTCCGTGTGAACTTCGCCGTTTAAGTGATAGCGCGTTAGAAACACGCCCGTTCAATTCCCTTCCCGTTTC
>JAKCEJ010000103.1 GCA_021838065.1 Pseudomonadota bacterium | reverse complement strand
GTGGAGTTCAGCCGCCTGCCCCCGCCGCCGCCAGGCACCGAGGTGGAGGGCATCGACCTCGTCATCCGTTTGAGAAGAAAGGCGTCCTGAGGCGCTGACTGCCGCCCGGGGAGGTTCACCGTGTACATGTACGGCGGAATGTTTCACCCATGGTTCGGGTTCTGGGGGCTCGGCTGGCCGATCATGGCCGCCATCGCCATTATTCCCTTCTGGCGCATGTGCACTCGGGTGGGCCTCTCGCCCTGGCTGAGCCTGCTGCTCATCGTGCCGATCGCCAATGTGATCTTCGTGTACTACTTGGCCTTCACGGACTGGCCGGCCCTGCGGGGCGGGGCGGGTCCGGGGGCCGGCGCGATGGGCGGCCCGGGAAATCCGCCACCGGGTCCCGCATCCGGACCGGCGCCGCCCGACCGCTGAGCAACCGCCTCGCGAGCGGGGTGACGGCGAAGGCGGCAGCCTATAGAATTCGCGGCCCGGCGCCGGGATAGCTCAGCTGGTAGAGCAGCGCATTCGTAATGCGCGGGTCGTAGGTTCGAATCCTATTCCCGGCACCACAATTCCCCCGAGAAAATGATCTTTGAGGATCATTGGGAGCGGGCGTTCGCTGCATTCGTCCGCGAACACGTCAGTCTCGGGGTGACGACATCCAATCGCGTCCCGGTGTGCTGCGCAGATGTCCGCAACCGCACCGATCCCGGTGGGGCGCGTCAGTCAAGCCATCCGCATCGTGCGCGGACGGCAGCTACTGCTCGACAGCGAGCGCGACTCGAAACCAACAGACCGTCAGCGCATCGGTCATCGGGCCGGCAGACAGCCCGCTCGAGGTGTCTGTGAGTTGCGGCGTTGCGGCCCTGGCGTGCATGTCCGAGCGGCTCGCGCGCGCCAACGACATCATCCAGCGCCTGGCCCCGTGGGAGTGCCACTTCGCGCTCGATGATTTCGGCACCGGGGCCCATTCCCCGACCTACCTCAATTCACTGCCCTTCGCGCGGTTGAAGATCGACGGCTCCTTCGTGCGCGACATCCTCAGCAATCCGCGCTCCGAGGCCGCCGTGCGCGGCATCGTCGAACTTGCCCCCGGACTTCGCATCGAAACAGTGGCCGAGTACGTCGAGACTGAAGCCATCGCCGCGAAGCTGCGCAACCTGGGTGCCGATTACGCGCAGGGCTACGCCTTTGGCAGACCCGAACCGCTTGACGCGATTCTGAAGTCGCTCGCGCAAGGCGAGTCCCAGCGGATGCACCGCATGTATCTGCAGATAGAGCACGGGCCGGGGAGATCGCTTCCGTTGCCCGTAGTCGACCCGGTGCCATGGCGCGCGCAATCGGCACCGATCGTGCTCACGCTCGACCTCCCGAAATGCGCAATCCGCGATCGTAGGTAGATCACCGAATAACGCCGCAGGCGGTAATCCCCAAAATCACGGTGGTCCCACCAAGGGACATCGTCATTGCAGTCACACGGGAGTATCGCCATGAGCCTCGTTCGCTGGGATCCGTTTGCGGATGTCGAAAACCTGTTCAACCGAATGATGCCGCGGCTCGGTGGTAGCTCGCGCCTGGCCCTGGAAGGGGATGGCGGGGTGACCGTCGAATGGTCACCGTCCGCAGACATCAGTGAGACCGACAAGGAGTACATGGTGCGCGCCGATCTGCCGGGCATGAAGAAGGAAGACGTGAAGGTCACCTTCGCCGACGGCGTGCTCACGATCCAGGGTGAGCGCAAGCAGCACAAGGAGGAGACCACCGAGAAATATCATCGGGTGGAGAACTACTACGGCAGTTTCAGCCGCTCGTTCTCGCTGCCGGACAACATCAAGGCCGACGCGATCCGCTGCGAGACCAAGGACGGAGTGCTGAGCGTGCACATTCCGAAGGCCGAGCAGAAGAAGCCGAAGGAAATCTCGATCCAGTAGCGCCACGGCGCCGCAGGCGCCGCGAGAACTGCATGGCCTCCACCGCCATGCAGCCCGCGCAGCAAACCGAGGGTAGCGGGCCGACTTGGGAGTCGGCCCGCCAAGCCCAGGTGTGCGTTTACGCCCGCCGCCAGGATCCGCCGGCGCGCTCGGGCTCTTGCGTCGGACGCGCGGAACGGGGCTGCCCACCGGCTCGCCGATCGCGGCTGTGCTCAGCGGCGCGCGAATGACCGGGGGCGGACTGAGAAGAGCGCGGCTCGCTGCGGTGCGGAGCATGAGAGCGCTGCGCCGCGTGCCCTTCAGCCTGACGCTCGCCCCTGCCCGATCCGCGTGCCGACCCCTGCTGAGCGCCGCCGGACCGGCGGCTGCCGCGGCCGCCATTCGACGCGCGGAACTTTGCAGTCGATCCGTCGCGGCGGGAGTCGCGCTCGGCAGGGCGATCGGGTCGGACGGGCGTATTGAGGATCGGGAACTGCGGCACGGGCGTCGCCGGAATCGAGCTGCGCAGCAGCCTCTCGATGTCGCGCAGCAGTGGCTCCTCGTCGGCCGAGACGAGCGACACGGCAGAGCCCGTCGATCCGGCGCGCGCCGTGCGGCCGATGCGATGGACGTAGTCTTCCGGCACGTTCGGCAGCTCGTAATTCACCACGTGCGGCAGCTCCTTGATGTCAAGACCGCGCGCGGCCACTTCGGTCGCAACCAGCGCGGTAATGCGCAGGCTCTTGAAGTCCGCCAGCGCGCGCACGCGGGCGCTCTGGCTCTTGTTGCCGTGAATGGCCGCGGCGGCGATGCCGGCGTCCGCGAGCTGCTGGGTCAGCCGGTTCGCACCGTGCTTGGTGCGGGTGAAGACCAGCACCTGCTGCCAGTTGCCTTCCTGGATCAGATGGGCAAGCAGATGGCGCTTGCTGTCCTTCGGCACGCGATACAGCGACTGGGTCACCCGATCGGCGGTGGCGTTGCGGCTCGCGACTTCGACACTCACCGGGTTGTGCAGAAAGCGCTGCGCCAGTGCGCGGATGTCATCGGAGTAGGTCGCCGAGAACATCATGTTCTGCCGCTCGGGCGGCAGCAGCTTCAGAACGCGGCGGATCGCAGGGATGAATCCCATGTCGAGCATCCGGTCGGCCTCATCGAGCACGAAATACCTGACGTGCGTGAGATCGAGCACGCCCTGCTCGGCCAGATCGAGCAGCCGGCCCGGGGTGGCGATCAGCAGGTCGCAGCCGCGGCGCAGCTGATCGATCTGCGGGTTGATCCCGACGCCGCCGAACACCACCACGGTGCGCAGCTTCAGAAATCGGCCGTAGCCGGTGGCATTGTCCGCCACCTGAGCGGCCAACTCGCGCGTCGGGGTCAGCACCAGAGCGCGCGGTGCGTTGCCGCCGTCCCGCGTCAGATGCTGCAATATCGGCAGGACGAACGCGGCGGTCTTGCCCGTGCCCGTCTGGGCGCCGGCGAGCACATCGCGGCCGGCGAGAATGGCGGGAATCGTGCCCGCCTGAATGGGAGTCGGCGCCGCATAGCCCTTTTCTTCAACGGCGCGCAGCAGCTCGGGCAGCAGCCCGAGATTGGAAAACGACATGAATACCTCTGTCAAATTGCTCGCACATACGGCGGGCCGCCCGCTCCGGCAGTGCCGGCGGGCAAGCCTTTTCAAGGCCGTGGCGGTCGCAGCGAGGATGGTGTGTGGAGATCGAAGCGAAGCCGGAATGGCTTGACCGCGAGCGAAGCAGGCGCAGACCGCTGGGCGCCTGTATAGTCTTGCGCGGCGGACTATACCTGTGGCGCGACCCCGCGTCCATTCTTATTCGATCAGACCAGATGTCCCTGTTCACACTTCGCGATGCGCATCTCGCGTTCGGCGAGCGCGCCCTGCTCGACGGCGCCGCGCTTTCCATCCAATCGGGCGAGCGGCTCGGGTTCATCGGCCGCAACGGCACCGGCAAATCGACCGTGCTCAAGGTCATCTCGGGCATCCTGGCGCTCGATGAGGGTGAGGTGCAGCGCCGCTCGGGACTGCGTCTCGCATTCGTCGAGCAGGAGCCGCTGCTGCCGCCCCGCGCGACGGTGCGCGACAGTCTGCTCGAGCGGGCGCGCACCCTGGCGCATTCGGCCGCGTGCACTGCCGAGGAACTGCATGGCGCGGACCGTGAGCGCTGGCAGCTGCAGTCGCGCCTGGCAGAGTTCCTGCAACGCTTCGGCCTGCACGGCGCGGAAGACCCCGAGCGCTGCTCCGGAGGCGAGTGCAAGCGCGCTGCACTCGCGCTGGCACTCGCCTCGGGCCCCGATCTGCTGCTGCTCGATGAGCCGACCAACCATCTGGACATCGAGGGAATCGCCACGCTCGAGGAATTCACGCGCAAGGCGCCTGCCGCGATTGTCGTGACGCACGACCGCGCGTTCCTCGACGGTATCGCCACCCGAATCATCGAGCTCGACCGCGGTGTGATCCGCGCCTATCCGGGCAATTTCGCCACCTACGAGAGCCGCCGCGATGAGGAGCTCGCCGCCGAGGATATCGCCCGGCGGCGCTTCGAGAAGTTCTGGCGGGAGGAAGAGGCCTGGATCCGCAAGGGCGTCGAGGCGCGGCGCACGCGCAACGAGGGCCGCGTACGGCGGCTCGAGCGGCTGCGCGAGGCGCGCATCGAGCGGCGCGACCGCATCGGTAGCATCAAGCTCGCCCTCGAAGCCGGCGAGCGGTCCGGCAACCTGGTCGCCGAGCTCACCGACATCGGGCAGTCATTCGGCGGCCGCGTGCTCATCGAGAATTTCACGAGCCGCATCATGCGCGGCGATCGCGTAGGCCTGATCGGTCCCAACGGCGCCGGCAAGTCGACACTGCTGCGCATCATTCTCGGCGCGATCACTCCGGAGCGCGGCACAGTGCGCCTCGGCACCAACCTGCAGGTGGCCTACTTCGACCAGATGCGCGAGCAGCTCGACCCCGAATCAACGCTCGCCGAGGCCATCAGCCCCGGCTCGGACTGGATCACCACCGGCGCAGAGCGCAAGCACATCATGACCTATCTCGGGGACTTTCTCTTCCCGCCGCACCGGGCCAAATCGCCCGTGCGGATGCTCTCCGGCGGCGAGCGCAACCGGCTCTTCCTGGCACGCCTGTTCGCGCGACCGGCGAACCTCCTGGTCCTCGATGAGCCGACCAACGACCTCGACATTGACTCTCTGGAGCTGCTCGAGCAGCGCCTGCAGGACTATCCCGGCACGCTACTGCTCGTCAGTCACGACCGGCGCTTTCTCGACAATGTCGTGACGCAGACGTTCGCCGCGGAAGGCGCCGGCCAGTGGCGCACCTACGTCGGCGGTTACAGTGACTGGGTCCGCCAGCGGCCGCAAATTCAGGCGCCGCCGGGGAGCTGCACGTCGCGCGCCGCTGCTCAGAGCGCCCCCACGGAGCCCGCAGCGCTCAAGCGCCCCGCGCGATCGGGACGTCTCCGATACATGGAAGGCCGGGAACTCGCCGCCCTGCCCGGCCAGATCGAGGCGCTCGAGCGCGAGCAGGCTGACATTGGCCTTCGCATGAGCCAGCCGGACTATCACGCCGGGGGGGTCGAGCTGATCCGCGCCGATGGTGAGCGCCTGCGGGAAATCGGCAGCGAACTTGAACGCCTGTACGAGCGCTGGGAGGCGCTCGAGGCGCGCGTCGGGGCGGGCTAACGGGATCCGGCCGGCGGCGCGCTGCCCATCCAGGCGCGCACGGCGGCGTTGCGCGCCGCCGGCGGCAGCGTGTCGGTCGAGTTCGAGCGCGAGCGCCGCGGCACGCGCTCAGCCGCGACCGCCGCCTCCGGCTTGATGAGCAGAAAATCGCTGTCGAGCGCCTCGACGAGCGTCGAGGTCAGCGTGCCGACCAGCTTGACTGGGGCTTTGCGGTGCGTCAGCGCACCGAGTGCCAGCACGTCGTAGTCGCGGCCAGCGGCGAAGGCGGCGAGCTCCTGCTCGGGGGTGCCGGGCAGGATGTGAGCGTGGCGCTCGTCCAAGTCGGCTTGGCGCGCCAGCGTGCGCAGCTTGGCGGCGCGGTTGCGGCTTTGAGTATGGTCGCTCGGCATGCGTTCGGCGTAGACAAGCTCGAGCTCCCCGCCGGTCGCGAGCGCCAGCCGCCGGGCAATGTGGATGATGGCGCTCGCCAGTCCCTCGGTCTCCTCGTCCGAGACGTCAATCGCCGCCGCGATGCGCAGGCGCTTGCGCCAGTGCCGGTTCTGCACCAGCGCGAGAGTCGCAGGGCAGGTGCGCATCAGCTGCCAATCGTTCTCGTCGAAGGCACTGTGGCCCCGCCCGTCGATGCCGCCTGCGGCTTTCATGACCAATTCCGGTCGGGAGCGCTGCACCTTCTGCACGATACCCTCGTAAAGCGGGCTCTCGCAGGCGGCGTCGACAGCCACGGAATTCACCGCCGGATCGATCAGCTTGCGCTGGCCCGTCAGGTACTCCTTGGCCCGCGCCACGCACGCGTTAATCGCCTTGTCGCGCCCGTTCATCTGGTAGTCGTGCTTGAGCGCGTACGCCGCTTCCGCGTCGCACAGGAACAGCTCAAGCCCGAAACCAAACGCGCGCGCCAGCGCCGCCGCCTTGGCCAGCAAAACCGTATCGGACGCCCCGTGCTGAGCCACGGCCAGTATCGAACTCGTCTTGCCCATTGGGCGGATCCTCTCGGCGCAGCGTATCCCGGCCGTCCGGCCGGACCTCGCCGTGACAGTCGCACACGCATCCGCCGAATGCCATCCGCACTGTCCGTGATCCGGTCTCGGGTTTGCGACGCCATTTCCGTGCCGCAATGACTTCCGTCAGCGCAGATACGCTTCGGTCGCGTACCGGCGCATCATGCGCTGGCTGTTGAAATAGGCGGCGTTGGTACCGATAACAGACTTCATCAGCCGTGCCCAGCCATGCCGGCCGTCGGCGGTCTCGTAATAGAGCGGCAGCACGATCCGCTCGAGCTTCTCGTAGAGCGACTCGGCATCCGAGGCGGCCCAACCCGTCACCCCTTCGATACAGCCCTCGACCCACCAGCCGTCGAGCACCGAGAGGCTCGGCACGCCGTTGAACGCCGCTTTCATGCCGCTCGTGCCCGACGCCTCGAGCGGCGGCAGCGGTGTGTTGAGCCACACATCCGCGCCGGAAACGAGCAGCAGTGCGAGATCGAGGTCATGCTCCGGCAGATACGCCACCGCGACGCTCCCGGCGAGTTCGCGGGCGTGTGCGTGCAGACGGGCAATCAGGCGCTTGCCCTCCTCGTCGTGCGGGTGCGCCTTGCCGGCAAGCACAATCTGCAGCGGATGCTGGCGCGCGATCGCCTTCAGGCGCTCGATGTCCGTAAAGAGCATCTCGGGCCGCTTGTAGGCGGTCATCCGCCGCGCGAAGCACAGTATCGCGGCCTGCGGATCGAGCGCCGTGCCGGTACGCGCCTGCACCTTGGCGATCAGGGCATCTTTCGCCTTGGTGTGCGCTGCGAGAATGTCCGCATCCGCGATGCCGTGCACCCGCGCCAGCAGCTCCGGCTCGTGGCACCAACCCGGGATCCACCGGTCGTAGAGCTCGCGAAAACTCTGTGCGCTCCAGGTGATCGGATGCACGCCGTTGGTGATCGCCCGCACCTGATAGCCGGGGTACATCTTGGCGGACACCTCGGCGTGCCGCTTGGCGACACCGTTGACGAAGTCGCTGACGCTCAGAGCGAGGCGAGTCATATTCAGCGAATCGGCGCCGGCGAGCTCCGTCAGCGTGCCAAACTCGATCGGTCCGTGTTCCATGCCGGGCTCTCCGGCCCTGGGCACCTCGTGGTTGTTGTAGCCGTACACGCTGCTCGCGAACAGTCGCTTCACCAGCTCGTACGGAAAGCGGTCATGACCGGCCTCGACCGGGGTATGCGTCGTGAACCGGCACAGATCGCGCACCCGCGGCAGGTCATAGAGCGCCTCGCCCGGGCGCACATCATCGGCGGGGTACGCGAAGCGGCGCATCAGCTCGACGCCGAGCAGCGCCGAGTGTCCCTCGTTCATGTGGTAGGCGCTGATCTCGAATCCCAGTGCCCGCAGGATGCGCACCCCCCCGAAGCCGAGCACCATCTCCTGCTTCAGGCGATACGCATCGTCGCCGCCGTACAGATGGTGGGTGATGTCACGGTCCTCGGCACGATTCTCGGGCAGATCGGTGTCGAGCAACAGCACGGGTGCGCGCCCACCCAGACGGCTCTCAATGACGTACAACCACGCATTCACCCACACAGGACGGTCCTCGATGCGCACGGCGACCTTCGCATCAAGCGGCTGCGCCCAGCGGCTCGGATCCCACGTCGCCTCGCGCTCGATCTGCTGCCCGTCCGCGCCGATCTCCTGGCGAAAATAGCCGGCGCGGCTGACCAGCGTCACCCCGACCAGCGGCAGGCGCAGATCGGCCGCCGAGCGCAGCGTGTCACCAGCAAGTACCCCGAGTCCTCCGGCATAGGTCGGGATCTCGTTGCGCAACGCGATCTCCATCGAGAAATACGCAACGCAGGGCAGACTGACAAATTCATCCAACATCTGTGCGCCTCTGCAGCAACACGTCCAGCGTCATCTCAGCGCAGCGCCTCGCTCGGCACATGCGCGCTCACGACCTGATCGCTCTGGTGCACCAGATCCTTCGCGACCTCGGCCACCACGCAGCGGCCGAGCTGCGGCGAGAGTACCTGGCGCAGCATCCCGAGGAAGCGTGGATTGGCCATCAGGACGATCCGATCGAAGTGCCCCTCCCGTTGCGCGCGCTCGAGCTGCAGCGCGATGCGCCGTGCGAATGCCACGGCCTCCTGTTTGCGCGCCGA
>JAKCEJ010000102.1 GCA_021838065.1 Pseudomonadota bacterium | reverse complement strand
CAAGGTCCGCTCGTCTCCGCGCGGCGCTGCCGAGCGGGGCACCGGGGGTACATACGTGATCGATGCAAGCGATTGGGGCCAAATGTTTCGCGACGTGACAGATCGGATGGTTGCCGTATGAAGAAGGGGCGTATCGCACTCGCCGCAGTCGCGCTCGCCGTGCATTCGGCAATCGCGCTCGCGCAAGGCGGCACCTCGCCGGGCGCGGCGGATTTCACCGTTGGCAACATCAAGTTGGAGGGCCTGCAGCGCATCTCCGAGGGCACGATCTTTAACTATCTGCCGGTGAACATCGGCGATACGCTCGACCCGCGCAAGGTGCGCCAGGCGATTCGCGCGCTCTACGCCACCGGGTTCTTCCGCGACGTGGAGATGCGCCGCCAGGGCAGCACCCTGATCGTGGTGGTCTCCGAGCGGCCCTCGATCGAGAGCTTCACGATCAAGGGCAACAAGGCGATCAAGACCAAGGAGCTGATGAAGTCGCTGCGCAACGTCGGGCTCGCGGCGGGCAAGATCTTCGACCGCTCGGTGCTGCAGCAGGTCACCGAGTACCTCACCGACATGTACTACGGGCGCGGCAAGTACGGGGTGCGCATCGACACCAAGGTGATCCCCGACACCGACAACCGGGTGAAGATCGCCATCAACATCAACGAGGGCTCGCGCGCGGTCATCCGCTCGATCAACATCGTCGGCGCCACGCATTTCTCGCAGGGTGAGATCCTCAAGCACTTTCACCTGCGGATGCCGAACTGGCTGTCCTGGTACCGCCAGGACGACCGCTACTCGCGCGCGACGCTGAAGGGCGATCTTGAGCGCCTGCGCGATTTCTACATGGACCGCGGCTACGCCAACTTCTCGATCCGCTCCACGCAGGTGCAGATCAGCCCCGACAAGAAGAACATGTACATCACGGTCGCCATCCGCCAGGGCGGGGTGTTCCGCATCTCCAAGGTCAAGCTCGCCGGCACGTTCGTGGTGCCGAAGGCGCAGCTCGAGCAGCTGGTGGTGGTCAAGCCCGGCCAGGTGTTCGACCGCGAGCGCATCACGCGCACGCAGAAGCTCATCCAGGACCGCCTCGGGGAGTACGGCTACGCGTTCGCCAAGGTCGACCCGGTGCCGACGCCGAACGCCAACACCCGCCAGGTCTCCCTTACCTTCTTCGTCGACCCGGGCGATCGGGTGTACGTGCGCAAGATCACCTTCTCCGGCGAGACCTCGATCAACGATGTGGTGCTCAGGCGCGAGCTGTATCAGCTCGAGGGCGGCTGGCTCTCGAACCTCGCGCTCGAGCGCTCGAAGTTCTTCCTGCAGCGCCTGCCCTACGTGAAGAAGGTGAGCTACAGCACCCACCGGGTGCCGGGCTCGCCGGATCAGGTGGACGTCGATTACAAGATCAAGCAGGGCCCGGCCGCGCAGCTCTCGGGCGGCATCGGCTACTCGGCGATGTACAAGCTGATGCTGAATGCGAACTTCGCGGATGCGGATTTCCTCGGCACCGGCAACCGCCTGGCGATCAACCTGCAGGGCGGGGCGTTCGACAAGCTCTACAGCCTGAGCTACACCAACCCGTTCATCACCCAGAACGGGGTGTCGCAGACGCTCTCGGTGAGCTACAACGACGCCACGCAGTTCGTCTCGTCCTCCTCGAACTTCTCCTCCAAGACCGTCACCGCAGGCCCCGAGTGGTCCTATCCGATCACCGCGTTCCAGTACCTCTCGTTCGGCGCGGCGTTCGAGGATGCGCAGCTGCTCACCAGCTCGATCGGCAGCGCCGAGCAGGCACAGCAGTGGGTGCAGCAGAACGGCAGCTCCTACAGCCGCCTGGTGCACGAGGACTACAGCAACAACGACTTCGTGTTCTACGGCACGAACTATCACGACGTGCAGCTGCTGCTCGGCTGGCAGATCGATGACCGCAACCGCACGCTGTTCGCCGACCGCGGCATGCGCGCGGCGCTGAACTTCAGCGCCACCATTCCCGGCAGCAGCAACGTCCAGTACTACGTCGGCAGCGCGCTCTACCAGCTGTACGTGCCCTTGTGGCGGCATTTCCTGACCCTCTCGTTCCACGAGCGCGCCGATTACGGCAACGGCTTCGGCGGCACGACGGGGCTGCCGCCGTACCGGCTGTTCTTCGGCGGGGGCCCCGATTCGGTACGCGGCTTCCGCGAGAGCTGGCTCGGGCCGCGCGATCAGTTCGGCAATCCCTACGGCGGCAATTTCGATATCATCAGCCAGAACGAGCTGCTGCTGCCGATGCCGGCGAAGTGGCGCCAGACCGCGCGGGTGAGCCTGTTCTTCGATATTGGGAACGTGTTCTACACGGGCAACCGGATTAAGTTCTACGAGCCCAATGGGTTCACGCCCGTGACCTACCACCTGAACGGCTGGAGCTCCCTCAGGCGCTCGGTGGGCCTCGCCGTGGAGTGGCTCTCGCCCATGGGGCTCTTCCGCTTCAGCTACGGCGTGCCGCTGAATGCCAAGGAGTACCTGAATAACCCGAACCGCTGGAGCGACCAGACCAGCGGCTTCCAGTTCACGGTCGGGCAGGCCTTCTAGCGACGCGGGCATGAGCGCGCCGGTGGTGGTAAGATCGGCCGCTTAGCCGCCCCCCCTGTGGGGCGGACCTGCATTACACATAGCCATTTTTGAGGTGGGTTTCCGTGAAGCGCTTGAGAAGCCAATCATTCGTCTGGATGTTCGCCGCCGGCTTGCTGGTGACCGGGCTGGCCGCCGCGAGCGCCCAAGCTGCGGCACCGAAGATCGGTGTCGTCGATTACGGGGTCCTGGTGCAGTCCTCCCCGCAGTACAAGGCCGCCATCGCCTCGCTGCGAGCTGAATTCCTGCCCCAGCAGAAAAAGCTGCAGGTCGAGGCGAAGACCCTGCAGACCAAGCAGCAGGCCCTGCAGCGCAATCAGGCGACCATGACCCAGGACCAGGTCGCCCAGGCCGAGCTCGACCTGCGCGAGAAGGTGGAGACCTTCCGCACCGAGTCGGCCAAGATCCAGCAGGCGCTGAACACCCGCCGCAGCGAGCTGTTCACCAAGGTGCAGAAGTCGATCGCGCTCATTGTGCAGCGCTATGCCAAGCAGCATGGCTACAACCTCGTGATGATGAACGACGGGGTGATGTATGCCGATCCGGCGCTCGACCTCACCCCGGCGGTCCTGAGGATCATGCAGGCGACGCCGGCCGGAAAATAACCGCCGGTTCCCATGAGCGTCTCGATCGGGGAGCTCGCCGTTCGCTTCGGCTGTGAGCTCAAGGGCGATCCGGGCGTCCAGGTCGAGCGGGTGGCGAGCCTGGCCCACGCCGATGAGCAGTCGGTGGCCTTCGTCGCCAATCCCAGCTATCGCGCGCAGCTCACGGGCACGCGGGCGGCGGTGGTCGTCCTCGATGAGGCGAGCGCCGCCGCCTGTCCGGTCGCCGCGCTCATCTGCGCCAATCCCCATGCCACCTTCGCACGCATCGCGGCGGTGCTGCACCCGGCGCCCGCCGGCCCCCCGGGGGTGCACCCCTCGGCGGTCGTGGCGAGCGGGGCGCGCGTTCATCCGAGCGCCCATGTGGGGGCGCTGTGCGTGATCGGCTCCGGGGCCGTGGTCGGCGAGCGCGCCTACATCGGCCCACAGAGCCTGCTCGATGAGGGGGTGCGCGTTGGGGACGACGTGCGCCTGGTGTCGCGGGTGACGCTGTGCCGGGGCGTCGTGATCGGGGATCGCTCGATCGTGCAGCCCGGTGCGGTCATCGGCGGGGACGGCTTCGGCTTCGCGCAGGACGGCGGCCGGTGGCTGAAGGTGCCGCAGACCGGCGGCGTGCGCATCGGGGCGGACGTGGAGATCGGCGCCAACACCACCATCGACCGCGGCGCGATCGAGGACACGGTGATCGAAGAGGGCGCCAAGCTCGATAACCTGATCCAGATCGGGCACAACGTGCGCATCGGCGCGCACACCGCGCTCGCGGCGTGCGTCGGGGTGTCCGGCAGCACCAGCATCGGCGCGCGGTGCATGATCGGCGGGCAGGTCGGCATCGGCGGCCACCTGACGATCTGCGACGACGTGATGATCACCGGGCGCACCATGGTCAGCCATTCGATCACACGAGCGGGCGTATACTCCGGCGGCATTCCGTTCGAGGAGGCGCACCTCTGGCGCCGCTTGGTCGGGCGCTTCAAGCGCCTCGAATCGCTCGCCACCCGCTTGAAGAGGCTCGAGCGCGGTGCCGCTGCGGCGGACCTGGAAGAGGACGATGACTGACACGCAACTCGACATTCACGGCATCCTGCAGCTGCTGCCGCACCGCTATCCGTTCATGCTGGTCGATCGCGTGCTCGAGTGGCACGCCGGGCAGAGCATCCGCGCGCTGAAGAACGTCAGCTACAACGAGCCGTTCTTCCCCGGGCACTTTCCCGGCCGGCCGGTGATGCCGGGGGTGATCATCATCGAGGCGCTGGCGCAGACGGCGGGCATCCTCACCTTCCTGAGCTCCGACATCGTGCCGCACAAGGACAGCCGCTTCTACTTCGTCGGCATCGACAAGGCGCGCTTCCGAAAGCCGGTCGAGCCCGGCGATCAGCTCATTCTCACCGCCACGGTCGACCGCTGCCTGCGCGGCATCTGGCGCTTCTCCACCCGCGCCGAGGTCGGCGACGGGGAGGTGGCCCACGCGGAAATCATGGTCACGCCGGAGGCCGGCAAGTGATCGATCCGCGAGCGATCGTCTCGCCGGCGGCCGAGCTCGCCGCGGACGTGTCGGTGGGTCCCTTCAGCATCATCGCCGCGGATGTCACCATCGGGGCCGGCACCGTGATCGGACCGCACGTGGTGATCAACGGCCCGACGCGCATCGGCGCGGACAACCACATCTTTCAGTTCGCCTCGATCGGGGATGCGCCGCAGGACAAGAAATACCGCGGCGAGCCGACCCGGCTCGAGATCGGCGACCGCAACGTGTTTCGCGAGAACACCACGGTCAACCGCGGCACCACGCACGATCGGGGCGTCACGCGTATCGGCGATGACAACCTGTTCATGGCCTACTCGCACGTGGCGCACGACTGCAACGTCGGCAGCAACGTGGTGTTCGCCAACTGCGCCGCCCTCGGCGGACACGTGGAGATCGGCGACTGGGTGATCCTCGGGGGCCTCACCGCCGTGCACCAGTTCGCCAAGATCGGCGCGCATGCCTTTCTCGCCGGCGGCGCCATCGTCACCCGCGACGTGCCGCCGTACGTCATGGTGGCGGGCAATCCGGCGGTGCCGCACGCAGTGAACAGCGAGGGGCTGAAGCGGCGCGGCTTCACGAGCGAGCAGATCCGCAACATCCGCGAGGCTTACCGGACCGTCTACCGCAGCGATCTGCGCCTCCTCGAGGCGCTCGAGCGGCTCAATGAGCGCGCCTCCGGGCAGCCCGAAGTGCAGACGTTCGTCGAGTTCATCCGCAGCGCCTCGCGCAGCATCGTCCGATGACCCCGCCCGGCAGCGCGTGCGGGGCCGTCCCGGCACGAGCGGCCCTGCGGGTGGGGCTCGTGGCCGGGGAGTCCTCCGGCGATCAGCTCGGCGCGGCGCTGATCACAGCGCTGCGCGCGCGCGTCGGGGCGCTCGAGTGCTTCGGCGTCGCGGGACCTAAGATGGCGGCCGCCGGATGCACGGCGTGGGAGAGCGCCGAGTCGCTCGCGCTGATGGGTCTCACCGAGGTGCTGCCACACCTGCCGCGCCTGCTGCGCCTGCGCGCCGAGCTCACACGGCGCTTCATCGAGGCGCGCCCCGACGTATTCATCGGCATCGACGCCCCGGAGTTCAATCTGCGCCTCGCCCCGCGCCTGCGCGCCGCGGGCATCCCCACCGTGCAGTACGTCGCGCCGCAGGTGTGGGCGTGGCGGCAGGGCCGGGTGCGCAAGATCGGCCGCGCCTGCGACCTGGTGTTGTGTCTGCTGCCGTTCGAGACCGGCTTCTACGAGCGCCACGGAGTGGCGGCGGAGTTCGTCGGGCATCCGCTCGCCGATCAGATTCCCCTCGAGGTCGACCGCGCCGGGGCGCGCGCGGCGCTCGGGCTGGCGCCCGAGGCGGTGGTGGTGGCGCTGCTGCCGGGCAGCAGGGTCGGGGAAGTCTCGCATCTCGCCGCGGATTTTCTCGCGGCGGCGGCGTGGATCGCTGAGCGGCGGCCCGAGGTGCGTTTCGTCGCGCCGATGGCGAGCGCGCGTGCGCGTGAGGCCTTTCAGAGCAAGCGCGCGGAAGTTCCTGAATCCCCTGAGATCATGATCACCGACGGCCAGGCGCAGCGGGTCCTGGCCGCCTGTGACGGCGCGCTGGTGGCCTCCGGAACCGCTACACTGGAGACGCTGCTCTCGAGGCGCGTGATGGTGGTGGCATACCGCTTGGGCGCGGTCACGGCGTTTCTCCTGCGGAGACTCCGTCTGGTGAAGGTCCCCTACTTCTCACAACCGAATCTGCTGCTCGGCCGCGCGTTCGTGCCGGAGTTCCTTCAGGAGCGCGTCACCGGCGCAGCCCTCGGCGAGGCGCTGCTCGCGCGCCTCGACGATGCGCCCTACCGCAGCGAGCTCGCGGTCGAGTTCGAGCGGGTGCATCGCCAGCTGCGCCGCGGCGGAGCGGGGCTCGCGGCCGAGGCGATTCTGCGCCGGCTGCAGGAGGCGCGCGCGCTCGGGGCCGGCCCGTGAGCGCGCCGCTCGCTGCGCGCGGTGTTGCCGGCGTCGATGAGTCCGGCCGCGGACCGCTGGCAGGTCCGGTTATCGCCGCGGCGGTGATCCTCGATCCAGCGCGGCCCATCGAGGGGCTCGCCGACTCCAAGACGCTCACCGAAGCGGCGCGCGAGCGGCTCGCTCCGCTCATCCGCGCGCGCGCCAGCGCCTGGGCGCTCGGCAGCGCCGACCGGGCGGAGATCGACGCGCTCAACATTTTGCAGGCGACGCTGCTGGCGATGCGCCGCGCGCTGCTGGCGCTGCCGGTGCGCCCCGCGCACGTGCAGATCGACGGCAACCGCGCCCCATCGCTCGAGGACCTCCAGTGCACCGTTGAGACCGTGGTGCGCGGCGATGCCACGGTGGCGGCGATCGGCGCCGCCTCCATCCTCGCCAAGACCCACCGCGATGCGCTGATGCGCGCGCTCGACCGCGTGCACCCGGGCTACGGCTTCGCCCGCCACAAGGGCTACGGCACCGCGGCGCATCTGGCGGCGCTCGAGCGGCTCGGCCCCTCGAGCGAGCACCGCCTCTCGTTCGCGCCGGTGCGCGCGGCGCTCGCCGGAGCGCGCCGGTGAGCGGCGAGTTCGTTCATCTGCGCCTGCACACCGAGTACTCGCTGATCGACAGCGTGGTGCGGGTGGCGCAGCTGATGGAGGCGGTGGCGGGCGCCGGCATGCCGGCGGTGGCGCTCACCGATCAGAGCAACCTGTTCGCGATGGTCAAGTTCTACCGCGCCGCGCTCGCGCGCGGGGTGAAGCCGCTCATCGGCGTCGATCTGCTGGTGCGCGAGGGCACCGAGCGCGAGGCGCCGAGCCGCCTGACGCTGCTGTGCCAGTCGCAGAGCGGCTACCGCAACGTGACGCGGCTCGTCAGCCGCGCCTACCTCGAGGGGCAGCAGCGCGGCGTGCCGATGATTGAGCGCGCGTGGCTCACGGGCGAGACGCTCGAGGGGCTGATCGGTCTCTCGGGCGCGGCCGAGGGCGATGTGGGCCGCGCGCTCGCCAACGGGCGCGAGGATGACGCCGAGGCGGCGCTCGCGCGCTGGCTCGCGCTGCTGCCCGATCGCTACTACATCGAACTGCAGCGGCTCGGGCGGCCCGGCGAGGAGGCCTACATCGGCGCCGCGGTGGCGCTCGCGGCGCGGCGCGGCGTGCCGGTGGTGGCCACCAACGACGTACGCTTCCTCAAACGGGAGGATTTCGAGTCGCACGAGGCGCGCGTGTGCATCCACGAGGGCGCGCAGCTCGCCGACCCGGGCCGCCCGCACCGCTACAGCCCCGAGCAGTACCTGCGCACGCCGGGGCAGATGGCCGAGCTCTTCGCCGATATTCCCGAGGCGCTCGCGAACACCGTCGAGGTGGCGCGCCGCGCCTCGCTCGTGCTTGATCTGGGCAAGCCGCGTCTGCCGCCCTATCCGGTGCCCGGGGAAATGAGCACCGAGGAGTATCTGCGCGCTGAGGCGGCCGCGGGGCTGACGCGACGCCTCGAGGGCCTCGCGCCCAGGGGCGCGCCGGCGGACCCCGAGGTCTACCGGCAACGCCTGGCGCGCGAGCTCGAGGTCATCTGTCAGATGGGGTTTGCGGGGTATTTCCTCATCGTCGCGGACTTCATCCGCTGGGCGCGCAGCAACGGGGTGCCGGTCGGCCCCGGGCGCGGCTCGGGCGCCGGCTCCCTCGTGGCCTACTGCCTCGAGATCACCGACCTCGATCCGCTGCGCTACGACCTGCTGTTCGAGCGCTTTCTCAATCCCGAACGCGTCTCCATGCCGGACTTCGACATCGATTTCTGCATGGAGGGGCGCGACCGCGTCATCGAGTACGTCGCCCACCGCTACGGCCGCGAGCGCGTCTCGCAGATCATCACCTACGGCACCATGGCGGCCAAGGCCGTGGTGCGCGATGTCGGGCGGGTGCTCGGCATGAGCTACGGCTACGTCGACAAGATCGCCAAGCTCATCCCCTTCGAGCTCGGCATCACCCTCGATGAGGCGCTCGAGAAGGAGCCGGAGCTGAACAAGCTCTACGAGGGCGAGGAGGAGGTGCGCACGTTGATTGATCTGGCGCGCTCGCTC
>JAKCEJ010000101.1 GCA_021838065.1 Pseudomonadota bacterium | reverse complement strand
CCAAGGCCTACTGGGCGCAGTTCGAGCACAGTCCGCAATTCGCGGTGCTGTTCCTGCCCGGCGATCAGTTCCTCGCCGCCGCCCTGGCCGAGCGGCCCGACCTGATCGAGGGTGCGCTCGCGCAGAACATCATCATCGCCACGCCCTCGACGCTGATGGCGTTGCTGAAGACGGTGGCCTACGGCTGGCGCCAGAGCGCCATGGCCGACAACGCCGCGCTCATCCGTGGGCTCGGCCAGGAGCTGCATCGGCGGCTCGGCAGCTTCATTACGCATCTGCAGCGCATGGGCCAGCGGCTCGACGCCGCCGTCGATGCCTACAACTCCGCGGTGGGATCCCTGGAGCGCCAGGTGCTGCCGCAGGCGCGGCGCTTCATCGACCTCGGCGTGCCGGCCGAGGCGCCGCTCGCCGAACTCGAGCCGCTCGAGCAGCCGGTGCGGACGGTCAGCGCGCCTGTGCCGCAGGATCGGCATCCGGGCCAGACACAGCCCCCGCGGGACCTGCCCGCGCGCTGAGCAATCAAGAGCTTATCTAGGCAGCGCTGGCGCGGCGCTGTACGAGCACCTACGGGCTTGCGCACGGATCGCACCGCTCGAGCCCGCTAATGCCAGGCTGGTGCGGAACCTGTACAATCCTTCTGGAGCTGCTTTGGAAGTACAGTCAGCCCTTGGCACAACGTGACCGCAGGTGACGGTGCAGGGGTGACGCATCAAAAACAAGTCCATGCCAAAGTTCGAGAATCTGACCAATTGGGAGCAGCTGCAGGGCTTGCTCAAGCAGCGAGAGCGCCAGCAAAACCGCCGCAGCATCGACGAGGCGGAGCTGCAGGCGCACCTGACCTCTCGTGTCAAGGGTCAGGACAAGATCGTGGCCGACGTCGCCAGACTCCTGCGCCTGCAGATGGGCAAGCAGCAGCGCTCGCGACCGGTCTGCAATCTGCTGTTCGTCGGCCCCACAGGTACCGGCAAGACCGAGCTCGCCAAGGCGATCGGAGAGTACCTCTACGGCGATGAGCGGGCCATGCTGCGCTTTGACTGCTCGGAATTTTCGGGCCCCGAGGCCAAAGCGCGCCTCATCGGTGTGCCGAGCGGGTACGTCAGCGCCGAGATGGGCGGACAGCTCACCCGCCCCGTGATCGCCAACCCGCGCCGCCTGATCCTCTTCGATGAGATCGAGAAGGCCTACAAGGAGGTCTTCGACCTGTTCCTGCAGCTGATGGGAGAGGGTCGGCTCACCGAGCAAGGCTCGGGAAAGACGGCGGATTTTACCCAGTGCATCATCATCCTCACGAGCAACGCGCACGCGGAGGAGATTGGCAAGCTGCAGGCGCAGATCACGGATGAGCACGAAATGATCAATGCAGTAAAGAGCTACCTCGCCGATGCGCAGGTGTTCCGTACGGAAATCCTCGGCCGCATCGACCGGGTCTACGTGTTCTCGCCGCTCGAGGGTCTGGTGGTCGCGGAAATTGCGATGATGAAGATCGCGAAGCTCGCGGCCCAGTACGGGCTTGAAGTGGAATTCATCGCCCCAGAGCTGATCGTCCAGGCATTGGCCCACAACGAGAAAGTCAGCCGCTTCGGCATCCGCGAGCTCGAACGCATCCTGGATAACATGTTCGCGCCCCCCTTCGCCGAAATGAGCGAGCAGGAGGCCAAGAAAGTGAAGTGCCAGGTCGCCGAGTCTGGAGAGGTCGTTGTGGAGCGCGCCGACACCGAGGACTGACAAGTGTTTCCTTGGGAGGTCTTATGGAGCCGGAAAAACCGCGCCTGAATCCGTCCCCTGCACGGCCGCAGGCCCATCCCGATCCCGCGTCCCGCCTCAGCAGCGGGGCGTACACCGAGCCGCCGCGCAAGCCCACCGAGCGGCCTGCGCGTCGGCCGTGGCTCGTCACCCTCGCCGTCGCTGCGGTCCTCGGCCTGGGGGCGCTCGGGGCCTATCACTTCCTCGGCACGAGCGCTCAGACGCCGCCGCCTCCGGCCGCAGCCGCGGACCAGACCCGCCAAACCCTGACCGTCTCCGGCGCCGATGTTGACCAGGCGGCCACCGACGAGGCGATCGCCGCGATCAAAAGTGGTGGCGACGATCCCCTGATCGCGAACCTGACGCCGCACGAGAAGCAGCAGATCGTCTCCGGCGAGCGCAAGTTCTACAAGCTGCCGATGCTTCCGCCCGCCGGGCCGGTCCCTGCGGCCAGCGCGGCGGGGGCAATCCCGACAGCGACGAGCCCCGCAAGCACAAGCCCTACTCAGGCAACGCACGCGGCACCGGCGCCGCACGCCTCCCCTGCTCACTCCCGCGTCCGCCATGAGTCGCGGCACCTCTCCTCCCCGCATGCAAACAGCGCCGCGCTCGCCGCGCTGGCCGCTGATACGCAGCGTCACGCCACACGGGAAGGTCGGCTGCAGATAGCCTTGAACGGAGTCGTCTACGCCACACCGGATGCCACCGACCGCCCCTACACGCTCGATGTGCCGCTGAAACTCGGCGACATCACGACCATCACATGCATAGAGCTGGCACCGGGAAGATCTTCGGTCACGGTCGGCATCGGCACCATGCTGAACCCCGTGCAGGTCACCCTCGCCCAAGGGCAGACACAGACCTTCGTCGTCGCGCACAGCGGGCAGGCGCAGGACTACAGCTGGTTCCAGAGCCAGGCGCAGCGCGGCAACCCCGTCGCGGAATACGGTCTGGGGCACATGTATCAATATGGGATCGGTGTTCCCCGCGACATGAGCCAGGCGGCCTACTGGTACCGTCAGGCCGCGAACCAGAACTACCTCGATGCAAAGCAACGCCTGGCAGAGTTAGGCCGATGACGCAGAATATGAATGCTTTCGTGATCGTCGGTGTCGCAGTGGGCATCGGCGGGATGATCTACTCGCTCAACAAACACAGCCCATACTTCACCCTGGCGATATTCATCGTGGCGCTGCTCGCGATGGTGTGGCTCACCGTCGCGCACTGGCGCCAAGAGGGTGGCAAGACCGCCAAGGGCGTCGATCACACCAAGCTTGCAGCCATGGACTTCGTCGCGAGCAGTCCGTGGATTAAAGAAAACCTGCGGGGCCACGACAGTGTGGTGGACAATGTCGTGTTCGCGATTCAGCAGGAGCTGGCACTCTCGAGTCCGGGTCGGGTGATCGGAGCGTTCCTGCTGGTCGGCCCAACCGGCACAGGCAAGACGTTCCTCGCGCAGCTCGTCGCCCAGGCGCTCTACCCCGACACTCAGCCGGTGCTGTTGCGGATGAATCAGCTGAAGCACCCTGACGATGTATTCACGTTGATCGGTGCGCCGCCGGGGCGCGCCGGCTATGAGATGGGCGGCTCGCTCACCCGACCGGTGCAGGAAAATCCCTACCGTGTGGTCGTGCTCGATGAAATCGACAAATGCCATCCTGATCTGCGCGATTGCCTGTACGACATTCTCGACACCGCTCAGTGCCGCGAAAAAAGCAGCGGCGCATCAGTGGACTTCAGCGGCTGCGTATTCTTCGGTACGTGCAACAGCGGCCTTGAGGCGGTGCGCGGCGCGGTGAAGCGCGCCGGGGGCGACGACGCTGCGGCGAACAAGATCCGCGACGCCCTGGTGGAATCGGCGAGCTTCGAGAAGGCCTTCCTCGCACGTTGGACGCGCGTCGAGTTCATGGATGAGCTCAAGCCGCTACACGTCGCAGAGGTGGCGCTGCTGCAGCTGACACGCTACTGGCGCGATTTCGGGATCGAGTTGACATACGTCGCGCCTCGGGTTTTGCTCGATGCGGTGGAAAAGAACGAGGAATTCCGTGCCTACGGCGTTCGGCAACTCTCGAGCTACATCCGCCGCCAGACCAATCACGCCCTCATGACGGCGCGTCAGACGCAGGTCAAATACGCGCACCTCGACGTGTCTCCTGCCGGTGACCTGCTCATTCAATCAACACCGTGGGCGTTTCGGGGATAGCGGGCACGAGGCCAGCTGAGGCACCGTGCGACCGATCCATCACAACTCCTGGTTTCAGCTCGCGGCGCTGACGGCGGTCATTTGCGCGATCCTGATCGCCGTGGATTTCGCGCCGCGGATCTCAGGTTACCGGCCTCAGCAGAAGCGCGGGCCTGTGCCGAGCGCCTCGGCACCGGTGACGCCGCCGAGCTCACGCCACGCCCCGGCGCCGCAGCCTGCTCGAGCCTCGCGGGCAACGGCGCGACAGGCTCGCCCCGCGCCACGCCCCACACCTGAAAGCGCATCCCTCGAGGATGCCCGCGGGGAGCGCGCCTACCGACATCATGACTATCGGCTCGCGCTGCACTGGTTCGCCCGGGCGGCGGCACATGGGGACCGGAGAGCCGAAGTGAATCTCGGAACGCTGTACAAGTTTGGACTCGGCGTGACGCAAAATTACCAGAAGGCGATGTACTGGTTCCGCCTCTCGGCGCGGCAGGGAAACCCGATGGCCGAGGCGTTCCTCGGCAGCATGTATACCTTCGGATGGGGCGTCCCCAGGAGCTGCCGCAAGGCGCAGGGCTGGTACCGCAAGGCAAGGACGGAAGTGCCTGACATGAAGAACTTCGACACACAGCTGAAAGCACTTGGCTGCACCCCGTAATGCGCCCGATACGATTGACCCGAGACGGTGAGTTTGCGGATCCGGCTGGCACGACATGCCGCGACATTCACTGACCCCGCTCGGCAATTCCTGGTTCCAGCTCGCGGCGCTGGCGCTCGTCATCTCGGGCCTTTTCCTCATCATCGATTTCGCGCCCAAGATCACGCTGCCCCGCAGCAGGACGGCGCACAGGACTGCGCCCGCACCGGCGCCGCAGGCAAAGACACACCCAACTCGGCACGCGCTGCCGCCCGAGCACGCCCCGAGCCGTGCGGGCGCCGGCGCACCTGCCTCCACGGCACACTCACCCATCCCCCAAAAGCGCACTCCCCCACGTCCCCTACACGAGTCGGCGGCCGCGGAGCTGGCGCGGGCAAAAGGCGCCTTCAATCGTCGCGACTACCCCGCGGCCCTGCATTGGTATCGCAAGGCCGCGGCACGTGGCAGCGCGAAGGCGCAAGTCAAACTCGCCTACATGTATGAAGAGGGATGGGGGACCTCCATGGACTATCCCCGGGCACTGCAGTGGTTCAGCGCAGCGGCTCGGCAGGGAAACACCGACGCGCAATGGGCGATCGGCGAGGCTTACTGCTCCGGCAACGGCGTCGAAAAGAACCAGACGACGGCAACAGCCTGGCTGGAAGATGCCGCGGCCCACGGAAGCCCGAACAGGCAACGCACCCTTGCCTACGCCTACCTCGACGGCACCGCGACGAATTGTCCCGTGAAGAATCTGTCGCGAGGGCTCTATTGGCTGCGCCGCGCGGCGGCAGACGGAGACGCGTTATCGCAGTCGGCGCTCGCAAGCATGTACGCGCACGGAAAATGGGTCGCCCAGAACTACCGCACCGCCTTCTCGTGGTATCACAAGGCGGCCGCACAAGGAGATCCACACTCCGAAGATGCCATCGGCCTGATGTACCTGAACGGAGACGGCCGTCCGACGGATTACGGCAAGGCCATGCACTGGTTCAAACTGGCGGTCGGCGACGGCAGCGCCGAAGGCGCGTATCACATGGCAGTCCTCTACGAGAAAGGGCTGGGCGTCGCCCGTAGCAAAGGCAAGGCTCGGTTCTGGCTGCGCATTGCCGCCGAGCAGGACAACGCCCAGGCGGAGATCAGCCTCGGGCACATGTATCAGACTGGCGAGGGCGTCGCGGCCAATTGCGCGACGGCGGCAAAGTGGTACCAGAAGGCGGCTGTGCAAAACGATGCCACGGCCGAGAGCGCGCTGCGACAGCTCAAAGCCAGCGGCTGCCGCGCAGCGCATTAGGGACGGAGAGCTCGCATGCCGCACAACAGTTTTCTG
This sequence comes from Pseudomonadota bacterium, assembly GCA_021838065.1. Lineage (GTDB taxonomy): Bacteria > Pseudomonadota > Gammaproteobacteria > Steroidobacterales > Steroidobacteraceae > 13-2-20CM-66-19. The sequence continues at coordinate 2,898 of JAKCEJ010000101.1, read as the reverse complement.
CCACTTCGCGACTCGTGGTTCCAACTCGCGGCGATGACTGCGATCGTCTCGGGTATCCTCATTGCAAGCGATTTTGCGCAGCGACTTGCGCCGCCTCGGCACACCGCCCCAACCAGCCCCCCTGCATCATCGAGTCACCGGTCGGCCCGCGCAGCGCGCGCCGCGGCACAGCCACCGCCGCCATCTCCGGTAGCGAAAGGCGCCGCCGCTCCCCCAACGCCAGTCCACACTGCGGTGGCAGATGCCGCCCGCGCGCAAAATGACTTCATCAACGGCCATTACCGCCTGGCCATGAAGTGGGATCGGCAGGCCGCCGCTCGCGGCAATGCGGGCGCAGCAAATCAGATCGGCGCGATGTACGCCCACGGACTCGGCGTTCAGCTGAACTACGGGCGCGCGATGCAGTGGTTTCGCGAGGCCGCCGCGCACGGCAACCCTGCCGCCGAATCCAACATCGGCACGATGTACCAGAAAGGCTTAGGTGTAAGGCAGGACTATCACAAGGCGCTGCGCTGGTTCGAAAGAGCGGCAGCGCACGGAGATCCCAGCGCCGAGTTCGGCATCGGACGGCTCTATGCCCGGGGAGAGGGCCTCAGCGCCGACGCCCGCAAGGCCATGTGGTGGTACCAACGGGCTGCCGCGCACGGCCTGGGAATGATGAAGGCGGACGATGCACTCGGCAAGCTGTACGAATCGGGCAAAGGCATCCCCGAGAACGATGACATGGCTCTGCGCTGGTATCTCAAAGCGGCGGCTCAGGGTGATGTGGCCGCCGAGAACGCTGCCGGGAAACTCTATCAATACGGCAACAATCCCCTCGGCGTTGCCGCAGCACCGCAGCGCCAAGCCAAGCTGGCGATGCATTGGTTCCGCGAAGCGGCCGCCCAAGGCAGCGCCTACGCCGACCGGCACATCGGCATGATGTATGAAAGCGGCGAAGGCGTTCCCGTGAGCTGCGCCAAAGCGCTCACCTGGTACCACATGGCAGCCGCCAAGGGAGACATCATCGCGGTCGGCGCGATCGCGAACCTGGAAGCAAGCCGATGCTCACCTTCGCGTTAGCGATGCAGCACAAGCACCACGCCCCTGCGCCGATCTGGCGCACGCGGCGCGAGAGGACTTGGCGCAATCGAGCTGCCCACGCCTGCTGCAACGATAGAGAATGCTTCAGATTCACAGGCCGCCGAAATGCGCAATAAGACGCTCCTGCCGATACACGATCCCTGGTTTCAGACCGGAGCGCTGACGCTGCTCATCTCGGGCGTGTTTCTCGCGATCGATTTCGCGCCGCCCATCTCGATCCATTGGTATCCGAATTTACCCCCATCGGCGAGCGCATCTGGGCCGCGCACGACCGCGGGGGCAGCCTCGGGCTCACCGGTGGCTCCGTCCGCGCGAACGCCCGGCTCAGCGCATCCGGCGAGCACTCCTGCCCGCAGGCCCACCTCTGGCACGCACAGGTCAGCCGCCGAGGACATGGCACTGGGGGAGCTCGCCGAGCGGCACCATGATTACGGCCTCGCCATGCGACGCTATCGTCAGGCTGTGGAGCAAGGCAGCGCCGAGGCGTGCGAAGGCGTCGGCGCGCTCTATGAATTCGGTCGGGGCGTCAAACGCGATTACCGCACCGCGGTGCGCTGGTACCGCGACGGCGCGCAGCGCGGCAGCGCCGGCGCTCAGTACAGCCTAGGGTACTCGTACGCGACCGGTCGCGGGGTGGGGCAGAATTACCATAGCGCCATGCAGTGGTACCGCCGTGCGGCGGCCCAGGGCGATGGCGTCGCGGCGGTTGCAATCGGGGCGATGTATGAGAACGGACGGGGCGTACCTCAGAACTGGGGCAAGGCGAGGCGCTGGTGGCAGAAGGCTGCATCCACCGGCAACTCGGTGGCCGAGACGGACCTCGGTCTGATGTACGCCAACGGTATCGGCGTCGCGCAAGACTTCGGCAAAGCCATCGGCTGGCTGCGCAAGGCCGCCCGCCAGGGTAATGCCGATGCCCAGGCCAGTCTCGGTGGCATGTATGGCAACGGGATGGGCGTGCCGGTCAATTACAAAAAGGCGATTTTCTGGCTGAGCAAAGCGGCGCTCCGAGGCGATGCGGCCGCCGAGCAAAGCATCGGGGCGCTTTACTCGAAGGGCGAAGGCGTCAATCAGAACTACCGCAAGGCGCTGCAGTGGTACCGCAAGGCCGCTGCTCAGGGCAACGCGCAAGCCGCGACCGGCATCGGATACCTGTATCAGCGGGGTTGGGGTGTCCCGCAGGATTACGGTGCGGCGATGCGGTGGTACCGAAAAGCTGCGGCGCGAGGTAACAGCGAGGCTGAATTTTACATCGGCTACCTGCACCAATATGGTCTAGGTGTCGCTCCGGATGGTGATCGGGCGTTGTTCTGGTACCAAAAGGCGGCCGCACAGGGCGACGCGGTCGCCAAGATGAAAATCGCGTGTCTGAAGGCGAGCAATAGCCAGAATTCGAGCAAGTGCTGAAGACGCTCAAGCGGACAGTGCCGCAAAGATGCCTGCGAAAGATTTCACTACCCAACAGCATGCGCGAGCCTCGGTAGACTTGTCGCGCACTGCGTTTCCCTACCGCAACTCCTGGTTCCAGCTCGCCGCGCTGACGCTGACCGTTTCGGTAATCTTTCTCGCAGTTGATTTCACCCCTGAAGCGGCCGTGACCTGGACATCAGGTCCGCACCGCAAAGGGCCCGGGACGCAAGCCAAGGCACTCCCAGGCAACGCCGGTGCGCCGCAACCTGAAGTGCCCCAGTTGACAATGGGATGGACGCCCCCACCCCTTGACGGCATCGATTTGCCAAGGTGAGAGCGGAGAACATCCACTGGAGCAAAGCGGGAGCGTCCACCATGAACATTACGACCGTCGGCATTGATTTG
>JAKCEJ010000100.1 GCA_021838065.1 Pseudomonadota bacterium | reverse complement strand
TGTTCGTGAACAACTTTATGAACAATCTCGTGCTCATAGATCCGAACCCCCAGCTCTCGTTGCAAGACACGGCGTACATGCGCTTCACGATGAGCCAGCCGCTCACTGCCGGTATCGATGTGAGCTATTCGTTCCGCTGATCGCCGCGGTGGCCGGCCACGAAGTTTCCGGCGAGGCGGCTGTCGCTCTGCCGGTGCGTGCGGACCCTGCCGCGATATGATGTGCTCCTGTTCGAGCGATGTCTCGAGGTGGTTGGGCCGCCGGGGGTTCATTCGGCTTGAAATAGGAGGCCGAATTGCGCTCGGCCGCGAACCCGGCTGAGAGGCGTCTCGGCGGCCCTGTGGAGGATGGATGGCTGATCTGATGGCTCACCGGTTGCAGGGGAATCGGCTGCGCGAGGGAGCCGTGGGCACCGGCGCGGTCACTTTCTTCGTTGTGTCCGCCGCAGGCCCGCTGGTTGCAATCGCGGGGGGCTTCCCCATTGCAATGCTGTTGGGGGACGGGCCGGGCTTGCCCGCGATGCTGCTAAGTTGCACGGCCATCCTGCTGCTCTTTGCGGCCGGTTACACGGCGATGGCGCGATACGTCGTTACAGCCGGGGGATTCTATGCGTTTGCTGCGCGTGGCCTCGGGGGCGTCGCAGGCGGCGCAGCGGCGGCGATCGCAGTCGTGGCGTACAACGCAATGCAGGTGGGCATCTACGGTATGTTTGGCGCCGCTGCCGGAGCCCTGCTCCGGCAGTACGCGGGGATTGAGTTTCCCTGGTACGGTTATGCATTACTGGCGGTCGTCAGTGTCGCTGTGCTGGGATATCGGCAGGTGGATCTTTCCGCGAAGATCCTAGCCGTTCTGGTCAGCGGCGAGTACCTGGCGGTATTGATTCTGGACGTGGCGATCCTTCTGAGCGGCGGAGCGCACGGCGTGACGTTCCAGTCATTTACGCCCGCCGCGGCGCTCGGCGGTTCGCCGTCCATCGCGCTCCTGTTCTGCTTTGCGGCCTTCATGGGGTTCGAGGCGACGACGATCTACGGGGAGGAGGCTCGGGACCCGGAGCGCACCATCCCGCGCGCGACGTACTTGGCGGTTCTGCTGATCGGTGGCTTTTATGTCTTCTCGCTCTGGTGCCTTGTGGTCGGGTCGGGCGCCGGCGGTCTTCTCGCACACCTTAAGGCCATGCCGGACCCGACACGGTTTCTGTTCGAATTGGCCGATCAATACGTTGGTCGCTGGCTGTCGGCGATCATGAGCATACTGTTCGTCACCAGTGTCTTCGCCGGCCTGCTGGCGTTTCACAACGCGGCGGCGAGGTACTTCTACGTCCTGGGCAGGGACGGACTGCTACCGCGGCGGCTCGGGCGCACTCATGCCCGTCATTCGAGTCCGCATGTCGGCTCCATGGTGCAGTCGGCGATCGCTGTGGTGGTCGTGGCGGTGTACGCGGCGCTGGGCGCCAATCCACTGATCACACTGTTTGCCTGCGTCACCAACGTGGGAACGCTGGGCGTAATCGCGCTCATGGCGCTGGCATCGGTCGCGGTCTTGGCGTTCTTCTCCCGTCGGGATGCACCGATCGGCGGGATGGTGCGAACGCGGATTGCGCCGGCACTCGCCGCGGCGGCGCTGCTGGTCATTCTGGCGCTGGCCGTCGTGCATTTTGATGTTTTGACCGGCTCGAAGGGGATGCTGCGAATTGTGCTGCCGAGCCTCATTCTCGCCGCTGGGTGTCTCGGGGCGCTCGGCGCGTGGCGCCTTCGCAAGACCGACCCGGTCCGTTACGGGCAGCTCGGCCTTGGAATCTCCGCGGCGTCGGGTGAGCCGTCCGGCAGTCCGATGGACGGGGCGATCGATTTGCCCACTTCAGGCGGTGGGTGATCGGGGAGCATTCGACGCGACAACGTCTGCGGGTTGGTATGCTCTCTTTTGTATCGGAATCGGGCAGGTGACGCGCACGCTGTTTGGCCTGAATCTCCGCCATTGCGGGCCGCCTGGCCTGAGTTTAACAGTTGCGCGCGCATGAAGGGCCGGCGCGCGCGGCGGGGGCGAGCAGTTTCATCGGGTTATGCGCGAGCGGGCACGAGTTTAGCCGAAAAGTCATAGCTACATGGAGTGCGTAAGTTCGGCTTCTCAGAAGGAACAAGTGCGCGTACCGGTGGATACATGTCCTTGCGCGAGTCCCGCCCGAAACGCGCCGACGGCTCGCTCCTCAGCCATCTGCAGCTCGCCGAGAAGGTTTGGGATGCCGAGCGCGGTCGCGCCCGCGTCAAGATCATCCACATTGGCGGGCGTGCCGACGACCCAGTGAATACCGAACGGCTGCGGCGTCTGGCGCACAGCATCCTGCGTGCCGCTGCGCGCCCGAAGAGATCGTCGCCGAGAACCCGACCTGACGGCTCGTTGCGGCCTTCAGCTACGCGCATACGTGCGCCTCATCAAGAAGAAGGCCACCCGCGCATCGATCAGGCCAACGTCGATGTGCTCGCAACGCTGGATGGCAAGTTCGTCGTGCACAGCAACGACGACACGTTGAGCGCGGCGAATCTGGCCCTCGGATCCAAGCAGCTGCAGCGCGTGGAGCTCGCCTGGCGTCAGCTCAAGAGCGGCCTGACGCTCCGTCCCGTCTATCATTGGGCGCTGCACCGCATCCATGCATGCGTCGCCCTCACCGTGCTCGCGCTGCTGCTCGTGCGCATCGCGGAAGCCGCCTGCGCCGACTCCTGGGGCAACATCCGCGACGATCTCAAGCAGATCAAATTGGCTCAATTGTCCAGCCGCAATGGGACGGTTTGGCAGGTCAGCGGGCCCTCCCCGGAGACGCTCAAGCACTTGAAATCGTTGAAAATCCTAGAGTCTCCGCCCGTCCTGAAGCTCGCCTGAGTCCCTGGAGACACGGCCTCTTCGGGCTCTGGCTGCTTTCCCTTGTTTTGTCCCTGAGAATTGCGTCCAGGTATCGGGCTGCTGTCAAACCCGGGCCTGGCTCTTGCGGCATATCAACCGACGGCTCATCGTTCCGGCGTTCCTGCTCGCGTGGATCATTTGGCGCGTCATCGGCGCGTCCGCGGCGCCGGGACGCGCGGCCGGGCGCAACCCCCGGGCGAATCGGCAGCGGTGGCGGGGACGGAGCCGCTTGCGGCGTTACTGGCTGTGCATGAGGAATGGCCACGGCGAGACTTCCGTGGCCGGCGTAACGCGCACATGGATCAGAGCCGGCGCGCGCAGCGCCAGCGCCCGCTGCAGCGCGGGACGTAACGCTGCGGGCGATTCCACACGGTACGCTTCGACGCCGAAGGTGCTCGCGAGGTCATGGAAGTCCGGATTGAGCAGTCTCGATCCGATCTCGCGGCCGGCAAACTGCTGCTGCTGATCGCGGCGGACATTTTCAAAGGCGCAATTATCGAAGACGATGGTGACCACTCCAATGTCATACTGAACTGCCGTGGAGAGTTCCGGCATGGCGAACATGAACCCGCCGTCCCCCGTGATCGACACTACCGCCCGATTGGGGTTTGCGATCTTCACCCCGAGCGCGCTCGGGAAGCCGAACCCGAGCGTGCCCTGATAGCCGCAGCTGATGTAGGTGCGCGGTTCGTACACCGGCCATCCGAAGTGAGAGGTGAACCCGACCTGTGTCAGCTCCTCGACCAGGAATCCGTCGCGCGGCAGTGCCTCACGGATCACCGCGAGATAATCCATCTGCGGCTGCACGCGGCGGATCTCGACGGCTGACCGCTCCTTGGCCTGCGCGATCTTTCCGGAGTCGGCGCGGGCCACGTAACCCGCGGCATCGAGCGCCGCCACCAACGCCCGCACGCCGGCCTCGGCATCCGCGACCAGCGGACCGTCGGTGTCGAGCTTGTCCATCTCGGCGGGATCGATGTCGATGCGGATGAGCTTGCGGCCGGGGAGGGCGGGAAGGGCCTGCATCATCGAGCCCCAGCGCATGAAGGGGATCTCCAGACGCGTGCCGATGCCGATCATGAGATCGACTTCGCCCCACAAATGCCACGCCGCGGCGATGTCGAGGCCGAGAGGCCGGTCTTGGCTGACGATTCCGCGACCGCCGCGACAAGCCACGACCGGCGCCTGCAGGCGCTCCGCGAAGGCCTGTACGGCGGGCGCGGCATGCTGCGCGCCGCTGCCGGTGAAGATCATCGGGCGCTTGGCCTCGCGGATCAGTCGCACGCAGCGTGAAACCTGCCCGGCATCCGGCGGCGGGGCGACAGGAATTTCGGCGGGGACGCATTGCTCCATGACGGCGGAATCGCCCAAAGTGTCCCAGCAGACCGAGATCGCCGCGGGACCCTGCCGGCCGCTCATCGCGGCGGCGATCGCCGCATTGACGGCGGACGGCGCGTCTTGCGGACGCTCGATGTGCCGTGCGTGACGGGTGAGCCGCTGCAAGATGCCCAGCTGATCGGGCAATTCATGCAGGTGTCCACGGCCCCGGCCTTTGAAGTCCGATGGCACCTCACCGGTAATGCACAGCGTCGGTGCACAGGCGCCATAAGCGGTGCACATCGCCGCAGTGGTATTCAATAGACCCGGTCCAGGCACGGGAGCATAGACGCCCAATCTGCCGGTCGAACGGGCGTAGCCAAATGCCATGTAAGCCAATGCCTGCTCATGCCGTGCCCCGATCGTACGGATGACATCCCGGCGCCGATACAGCGCATCAAAAAGCGGATACGTCTGAACGCCCGGCAGGCCGAACACTGTGTCGACCCCGTTGGCGATCAGGACATCGACGATCGCTTCAGCGGTGGTTCTTTCGCTCATCCGGTGTCTCCGCAGCGCAGGCCGCCTCACCTCGCAGCGAAGACCTCAAGAGCCGCTTCGGCAACCGGGCACAGGCGCTGTCGCTCTGTCAGGGCCGCTCAAGCATACGGGGTATAAAGAACCGATAAAAGCGTATAATTACGAAACTCTCTATCGAAAATATTGATCTTTATGCGCCCCGATCTCGATGCCGTAAACGCGTTGGATGCTGTCGTGCGTCATGGCGGGTTTGCCCGGGCGGCCGCGACGCTGAACCGGGTTCAGTCAGCCGTGAGCTATCAGGTCGAAAAGCTCGAGGCGCAGCTCGGCGTGCCGCTGCTCGACCGGAGCCATTACCGTGTTCGATTGACCCCTGCGGGGGAGGCGCTGCTCGCGGAGGGACGCCGTCTGCTCGGGCACGCAGATCGCATGGCCTCGATGGCCGGGCAGTTTGCGAGTGGCTGGGAGCCGCGACTCACCGTGATTCTCGATGGAATTCTGCCGCTCGAGACGACTCTGCGGGCGCTGAAGACGCTGGCCGACGAAAAAGTCCCGACGCGAATTCAGTTGAAGGTGGAGTACCTCGGCGGGGTGCAGTTCCGATTCGAGAAAGACAACGCCGATATCATGGTCGTGAAGGATTATGCGGGTCGACCGGACCTCGAGGCGCATCGACTCGAGGAAGTGCAGTGCATCCTATGCGTTTCTCCCCAACATCCTCTCGCGGGACGCTCCCGCGTGACTTTGAGTGAGCTCCATGAGCACATCGAGCTCTCCGTCCAGGACTCGAGCGACCGGGGCGACGATGAGCACATGTTTGGGGGCGAACGCGTGTTCTACCTCGACGGATTCGTCGCCAAGAAGCAGGCGCTGCGGATGGGCCTGGGGTTCGGATGGATGCCGCGCTATCTCGTCAATCGCGAGCTGCACGCCGGGACACTGAGGGAGGTGCGCTATGCCGGCGGATCCCGATATCACTTCACGCCGCTGCTCGTCCACCGGACTACCGCTCCGCTCGGTCGAACCGGACGGCGGCTGGCGGAAGTGCTCGTGGGCCGGCCGCTGGCGGGCCACGCTGAGTAGCTCGGTTCGCGCGCGCCACAAAACCGCTCGCTACGCCAGTGGGGGATGATCTGCCCGGCAACTGCCTCTTCAGTTGGTATCCATCGGTTCCCGCAGAGCTGGGCCGATTTCGCCAGCTCATTTCGACTGGCGCGGCCGGCCGATGAATTTCTGAGCGATGCGCGCGGGTATCTTTGAACGGTTCTCCGGTTAACTCCGGCGGAACGGCAGTGTCAGCAGAAAGAGCATCGTACGGAAGCTGAGCAGTCGGAAGGCCTTGCGCGCCTCGGCGGGCTTCAGTTTCGCCGTGATCGGCATGGCGCCGAACAGCTTGCCCTTGATCACCAGGTCCGAGCCGCTGCGCTCGATAGAAGTGACGGCCATCATCTCGCGGCCGTCGGCGCCGTAGATTTTCATGAGCGTGCCGCCACCACTTTCTCGAAGTCGATGTTGAGGTCGTCGAATACCCGAATGGCAGTGGCGCGTCCCGCTCCGTAAACGCCGCCGCCCGGATGCATGAAAGGACCGACCAGGTACAACCGCTCCACGCCCGGCACCGTGAACTGTGCCAGGTCCGGTGTCGGGCGATGGCCTGCGGTCTGGTAGAAATAGGGTGCGATTCCGTGAACGTCCCCGCCCGGCATGCTGGTCGGCATGTTGCGCGCGTGATCGAGCGGAGTCACGATGGTGCGCCGGACGATGTTGTCGGCCGTCAGGTCCTTCACGAACCGCTGATAATGCCGCAGGCTCTGGTCGCCCATCTCCTCGCGGATCTCGTCCCAGCGCGCCGCTCCTCCGTCTTCGAGGTCGTAGGGCGCGAAGGTAATGCCGTGAAACAGCCCGCATCCGGCCGGCGCGCGGCTCGGATCGCCGATGCGCTCGTCGCCCCCTGCGCCGAGCACTCGCTCGGAGATACGACCGCGACGCAGCGCATCGAAGTCATCCAGCATGTCGCTCAGTCGGTCGCTCGCCATGAACTCCAGCATGATCGCACCTTCGACTTCCCTGCCGGCGTGGTACTGGAGGCGTTCTTTCAGGTCGTAGTGGCTCACCATGATGCTGAAGGTGGCGAGGGTCGTGCGCTCGGCCCGCCGCAGATTCTGGTGCACAGCGCGGTCGTGCAGTTCGTTCGGCCGTTCGAGGAGCTGTCCCTTGAGGACTGGCGGCGCACCCAGTCGGTTAACCAGGAATCCATGTTCCACCTGCTGAAGGCGGTGCTGCCCGGGATGAAGGCCGGGCAATGGGGCCGCATTATCGCCATCGCCTCCTCGACCTTCTTCGTTGGCGCTGCGGCCATGACTCATTAGGTCACCAGCAAGGGCGCGCTCATCGGCCTGGTGCATGGGCTGGCCGCCGAGGTCGGGCCTTTCGGAATTACCATCAACGCCGTGGCGCCGGGGCTGACGCGCACCAAAAGCGCGGATGCGACTCTGCCGGGGGAGCTGTTCCGGCAGATCGCCGCCCTGCAATGCATCAAGCGCAACGGCACTCCGGAGGATCAGGCCGCGGTCGTGTCGTTCCTTGCCTCCGAGGAGGCCGGCTTCATCACCGGCCAGACCATCCTCGCCGATGGAGGGCAGGGCAGAACCTGAGCGGTCCGCACCGGCTGTCAGCGAGTACGCATGATCATCAAACCCAGTCTTGAACAATCGAGCACGCGTTCGGATCGTCTGGCCGGCAAGGTGGCTCTCGTCACCGGGGCAGGCAACGGGATCGGCCGTGGCTGTGCCCTCATGTGCGCTCGCCACAGTGCCCGGGTGATGGGCTCGGACCTGGACGCCACTGCGGCGCAAGAGACGGTGGTCTTGGCAGCGAAGGAAGGTCTGACCCTGGAGAGCATGGACCCCATCGACCTCACGGTGCCCGCCGACGTGGAGCGCATGGTCCAGCGCGCCGCGGAGCGCTTCGGGCGGCTCGACATACTGATCAACGCAGGGTCCTGGGGCGCTTTCGAGTGGATCGAGAACATGGACTACGAGCGACACTGGCGCAGGACTCTCAGCGCGGAGCTCGATTCGGTATTTCTGGTGTGCAAGGCGGCATGGCCGCACCTGAAGGCGAGCGGCGCGGCATCGATCATCAATTTCGCCTCGGCCAATGCCTACGTGGCGCTGCAGGGCTCGGCCGCGCTGGCGCATTGTGCGGGCAAGGGCGGAGTGCTGTCGATGACCCGACAGCTCGCCATGGAGGGTGCGCCGCACCATATCCGCGCCAACACCATCAGTCCCGGCTTGGTGGTAACCGCGGCCACGCGGCCGGTCATCGAGGGCAATCCCCAGATCCGGGAGGCGGCCCGGAGCAAGATGATGGTCGGCCGCTTCGGTCAGCCGGAGGACATTGCCTGGACGGTGGTGTATCTGGCCTCCGAAGAGGCTTCCTGGGTGACCGGCGCGGATTTCTCCATAGACGGCGGCGCGACGGCCTGGTGAGCGGGGATTTCCCGGCCGAGCTCGGTTCAGGGGGAGATCTCATCCAGCAGGCGCGAGCGAGTGGGGATACCGAGTTGCGCCACCAGCGCCGCGACAGCGAGGAAGCCGCCAATCAGAAGAAAGGACCCGAGGACGCCCATCTGCGGGATCAGCGGGGCGATGACGAAGATGCCGATGCCGCCGCCGAGATGACCCAAGCCGTCGACCAGCGCAAAGCCCGTGGTGCGTGCCCGGGTAGGGTAGTGCTCGATCGACCAGGCGTAGACGATCGGCACCCAGAGATTGAAGCCGAAGAAGACAATGATCGAGCCCAGGACGGCAAGCGACAGCACCCTGCCGCCGAGCGCTATCACCAAGCTCCCAGCCAGCGTGATCAGAGCGGAAAGCAGCATCCAGTGTTTGCGCTCCATCCGCTCGCCATGGGCGTAGGAGACGAGGGCGCAGAGTACGAATCCCAATGTGCCCACGGCGGTGATCAGCCCGGCTTCAGGCGGCGGGAACTTCAGCGCCGCGAGCAGTGTGGTGAAGCCAGCCGCGAAGGAGTACACAGTGATGTAGGCGAGAAACCACATCGTGCTCAGCAGCAGGGTGCGATTGCGATAG
>JAKCEJ010000099.1 GCA_021838065.1 Pseudomonadota bacterium | reverse complement strand
ATCACGAAGCTGGTGAAATAGATGGCGGCGACCCGATTGGGATGTCCGCCGGCGTTGGCGACCACCTTGCGGATCGCCTCGAGCGCCGCGGCGCGCAGCTGCTGCTTACCAGCCTCGCTGGCAAGGGTCGCCGCCTGCTGGTTGCCAAGCAGCAGCAGCAGGTTGTTGCGCACGATCGGGTCGTTCTGATCGATCAGCTTCAGAGTCTTCGGATCGTGCGACATCACCTGCATGGCCACCTGCAGGTAACGCACCTGCTGGCCCGCCTGGAAATTCACGACGAACGGCTTCAGCGCGAGAAAATGCGGCGGACCGGAGGGGCGCTTGGCGACCTCACCGTGCGCTGCGGGGGCGCCCTTGCCGTGCATCAGCACAAAGCCTCCTGCGGCAGCGGCGCCGACGAGCACCACGGCGAGCGCGATGGTTAGCCACAGGGGCATGGCGCGCTTCTTCTTTGCGGGGGCTGCGGCGGCATTCGCTGCAGCGGCTTCGGGTGTGGTGGGCATTGTTCGAGCGACTCCGGTGCGTCAAGGGCGGTGCGCACGAGCGGGTGCAATGCCTGTGCCACGCGCCTCATGAGGCGCGCAACCATTGGATTCGAAAGGAAGTTTTCGCGATTCCGGACTGTGAGAGCCGTCACACGCTGCATGCAGCGTCGAACTTCCGGCGCTGCGTCTTGGCACGCATACGGGACGGCGATGGCCCCAATTGTGCCTGTCGCCAAAAGTAAACAACTTGGAGGCGGGTCACAGAAACCAGCCGGCCAGATGGGCACAGTACGCACCCGACGGGCCAGGCGAACACGATTTCCTGAGTGTCAGCTACCCGCAAGAACAACTACGCAAGAAACGGGTAGCGTGATGGTTGCAAGCGAATGTGTCCTGAACGTCGCCTATGAGCACGATGATCGCGCCGTGGGCGTCTCGGGGGGGATGGAAGCATCCGGCGGCGATGCCGCGCGCCTGCCGAGTGGAACGTCACCCGCCATCCGCGCGGTCATTGGGCTCATCCGCCAAGTCGCGGCGTTCGCTTCGACCGTTCTCATTCTCGGGGAGTCCGGCACCGGCAAGGAAGTCGCCGCACGCGCCATCCATGATTTGAGTCCGCGCCGCAATCGTCCCTTTGTGGCGGTCAATTGCGGGGCGATTCCGGCGGATCTGCTCGAATCGGAGCTGTTCGGCCACGAGAAGGGCGCGTTCACCGGCGCGATCGCCGCCCGCAAGGGCCGATTCGAGATTGCCGAGGGCGGCACCCTGTTTCTCGATGAGATCGGGGACATGAGTCCCCCGATGCAGGTGAAGCTGCTGCGGGTTCTGCAGGAGCGCGTGTTCGAGCGAGTGGGCAATCACGTCCCCATTCGCTGCAACGTGCGCATCATCGCCGCCACGCACCGCAATCTCGAGGCCGCGATCGCGCAGGGCATGTTCCGCGAGGACCTGTTCCACCGCCTGAACGTCTTTCCGATCGAGATGCCCGCGCTTCGTGAGCGGGGCGAGGACCTGCCGGCGCTCGTGAGCGAGTTCACCGTGCGCAATGCGGCCGAGGGCCGCGGCACCGTGCGCTTCTCCGCCCGCGCGCTTGCGGCGCTCGCCGCCTATCCCTGGAGCGGAAACGTCCGCGAACTGTCCAATCTGGTCGAGCGGATGTCGATCGTGCGGGCCGGGCAGACGGTCGAGATCGCCGATCTGCCGCCGAAGTACCAGCCGCCGCAGGACTGGGTGTGCGCATCCCCCGTGCCTGAGGCGCCATCCGATCTGCCCGCGCCAATCGCCGAGGCGCCGCTCAGCGACGTCGCTGCGCTCGCACTGCTGGAATCTGGAGTCGGCTTGTCCGATGCTCCGGATCCGCGCGCACTGCCCGAGCAAGGCATTGATCTGCGCGAGCATCTGTTGTCGATCGAGCGCACGCTGGTGCGGCAGGCGCTCAGCCGCGCCAACGGCACCGTCGCTCAGGCGGCCCGTCTGCTCAACCTGCGCCGCACGACGCTGGTCGAGCGACTGCGCAAGCTCGGATTCAGCGAGACCGCGACGGAAGTTTGACGCCGCCGGCGCGGCCGATTGCCGCGCACGTGACCCGTGTCACGTTTCAGGAGCCGATTGACGCCAGGCACGGCAATTGCATTCCCCTATCTCAGGATCCCTGTGTTTGGGGGAATCGATGTCAGAAGATCACGCGCCACAATCCACCGCCGCCAACGCTGTTCATGGCGCGCCCGAGCCTGTCGCCTGCGCGACGAGCTCACAGCGCCTGCTCGAGCTCGCGCGCCGCGTCGCCGCAAGCGACTGCACGGTGTTGATCTGGGGCGAGTCGGGCACGGGCAAGGAGGTTCTGGCCCGCTATATTCATCGCCGCTCGCTGCGCGCCAAGGGGCCGTTCGTCGGCGTCAATTGCGCGGCCATCCCCGAAAACATGCTCGAGGCGATGCTGTTCGGCTACGAGCGCGGCAGCTTCACGGGTGCCCATGCGGCGCATCCGGGCAAGTTCGAGCAGGCACAGGGCGGTACCCTGCTGCTCGATGAGGTGACCGAGATGCCTCTGGGCCTGCAGGCAAAGCTGCTGCGCGTGCTGCAGGAGCGCGAGGTCGAGCGCCTCGGCGGCCGCGAGACCATCAACCTCAATGTGAGGGTCATCGCCACCACCAACCGGATGCTGCGCGAGGAGGTCGCCGCCGGGCGTTTGCGCGAGGATCTGTACTACCGGCTCAACGTATTCCCGCTCGCGATCGCGCCACTGCGCCTGCGGCGCAACGACGTCTTGCCGCTTGCCATGCAACTGTTGACCGCGCATTGCCGCCCCGGCCAGCCGATTCCGGCGCTCAGCGCCGAGGCGGCGCACCGGTTGCTCACCTATACCTGGCCGGGCAACGTGCGCGAGCTCGACAATCTGCTGCAGCGGGCCCTCATTCTGCTCAACGGCCCGGTGATCGGCGCCGAACACGTTCAATTCGAGCTTGCGAACGAGTCTCCGGTCGGCATGACCCCGCTGCCGCAAGAGAGCGCGGAGGTTTCACTCGCCGGCTCGCTCATTCAGGCCGAACGTGAACTGATCCTCGATGCGCTCAAGAGCGGACAGGGCAGCAGACGCGAAGCCGCCGAGCGGCTTGGCATCAGCCCACGCACGCTGCGCTACAAGCTGGCGCGTCTGCGCGAAGCGGGTGTCGAAGTCCCGGCGGCATGAGGAGACCCCTATGAGCCAAATGGCCATCGATCAGGTGCTGGCGCAGATTCGCGCTATGTCCGGGCAGGTGCGTCTCGATGCGCCGCGCCCGATGCCTCTCGCGGGCCCCGGCCAGCCAAGCGCCTCGGGGGCAAGCGGGCCGAGCGAATTCGCCTCGATCCTCAAGCAGGGGATCGACGCGGTGAATCAGAGCGAGCAGCGCGCCAACGCGCTCGCCGGCGCGTTTTCGCGCGGCGTGCCCGGGGTGTCGCTGCCGCAGGTGGTGCTGCAGATGGAAAAGGCAAGTATGTCCTTTCGGGCGCTGACCCAAGTGCGCAACCGTCTGATCACCGCTTATCAAGACATCATGAACATGCAGATGTAGTGAGTCGACATGGCTGCCGAATCCAGTGCCTTGCCCACCCCGCCGTTTTTGCCGGCGAGCCTGCGTCCCCTGCTGCTCCTGATCGGCATCGCGGCCGCTGTGGCTGCCGGTGTCTGGATCGTCTTGTGGTCGCGGGGGCCGACCTATAGTCTCCTCTACGCCAACCTCTCGCCGCAGCAGCAGGCTCAGGTTGTGCAGGCGCTGCAGGGCGCGCAGATACCCTTCCAGCTCGACCCCGCGACAAACGGCGTGGAGGTGCCCGCCGAGCAGCTGGATGCGGCGCGCCTGAAGCTCGCTGGGCAGGGCGTCACGCAGGGCGACAGCTTCGCCTCGCTCGACAAGGGCTCGGGGTTCGGTGTCAGCCAGTTCATCGAGAACGTGCGCTATCAGCACGCCCTCGAGTCCGAGCTCGCCCACACCATCGCCAGCATGCATCAGGTGTCGGCCGCGCGCGTCAATCTCGCGGTTCCGCGGCAATCAGTTTTCGTGAGCGATCAGACCGCCGCCAGCGCCTCCGTGTTCGTCGAGCTGCGCGCCGGCAGCGCGCTCGGCCCGGAGCAGGTTCAGGCCATCGTGAATCTTGTCGCCTCCAGCGTGCCGGATCTGTCGCCCTCGCATGTGACCGTGGTCGACCAGAACGGTCAGCTGCTGTCCGGACTGCAAGGTAACAATCCCTACGCCGAGGACGAGCACAACTACGACATGGTGCATCGCATCGAGAACGATGACTCTCGGCGCATCGTCGAGCTGCTGACGCCGCTCGTCGGTCCGGGACTGGTGCGTGCCGACGTGGTGGCGGAGCTCAACCTCGGCACGAGCGAGCAGGCGCAGGAACTGTACAAGCCCAACAGCGGAATCGTGCGCAGCGAGCAGATCTCCGAGCAGCAGAGCGGCGCCGGCGGACCCGGCGGAGTGCCCGGCTCGCTGTCGAACGAACCGCCGGCGCCGGGCGTGCTTGCGCCGCCGGCGCAGAGCAAGCCGGCGGCGAAAGGTGCGAACAACGGCAATGGTGCGGCCGGCGCCCAGACCACTGCCGGTGCGAAGAGCACCGGGAGCTCGACGCAAAGGGCGGGGAAGGGCGCCGTCGAGCCGGTCGGCGCCCTCGCCGGCGGCGGCCACGTCCTGGCGAGCGACATCACGCGCAACTACGAAATCGACCGCACCCTGGCTTACTCCCGTCATCCGCCCGGGCAGATCCGCCGCCTCACGGTCGCGGTGCTGGTCGGCTACCGCTCGGTCAAGGGCGCCGACGGCAAGATGAAGCAGGTGCCGCTGTCGGCGCAGGAGCTGGCGCGGGTGACACTGCTGGTCAAGAACGCGGTCGGCTTCAACGCCGCGCGCGGCGATAGTGTGAGCGTGGTCAACGAACCGCTCGATCTGCCGCGCCCGTCGGGCGGACATTTCGTGGCCTCACCGCTTTGGCAACGGCCGATCTTCTGGAGCCTCCTCAAGCTCGGCGCGGGTCTCATCGGGGTGCTGGTGCTGGTCCTGGCCGTGCTGCGGCCGCTGGTGCGCTCGTTGCTGACGCCGGCGTCCCGCCCGGCCGCCGCGCTCGCGCAGATCGGCGAGGACGGCGCTGGACAGTCCAGCCCGCAGGCGCAGAAGGCGGCGGTGGTCAAGGCGCTCTCGCACGAGCAGCAGCTTGCCAACGCACGGGCCATGGTAGGCCAGGATCCCAAGCGCGTCGCGCAGCTGGTGCGCGGCTGGGTGGGTAACGATGAATGATCGTAACGCCAAGGAGGCGCGCACTGGCACCGAGCAGGCCGCGATCCTGCTGCTCACGCTCGGCGAGGCCGAGGCGGCTCAGGTCCTCAAGCATATGGGTGCCAAGGAAGTGCAGCGCATCGGCGCGGCAATGGCGCGCCTCAGCAACGTCTCGCTCGACGAGGTGCAGGGCGTCATATCGGAGTTCACCGCCAACGTCGAGAGCCAGACGTCCGTCGGCGTCGGCGCCGATGAGTTTCTGCGCAAAGTGCTGGTCGATGCGCTCGGAGTCGACAAGGCCGAGAGCATCATCGATCGCATCAGCATAGGTCGCAGCACCAAAGGTCTCGAGGCGCTGAAGTGGATGGATCCTCGCGCCGTCTCGGAGCTGATCCGTCTCGAGCACCCGCAGACCATCGCCATCGTGCTCGCCTATCTCGACGCCGATCAGGCCGCCGAAGTGCTGATGCTGCTGCCCTTGGTCGTGCGTTCGGAGGTCGTCGCGCGAATTGCGCTGCTCGATGGCGTGCAGCCGAGCGCCCTGAGCGAGCTCGACGACATCATCGAGAAGCAGTTTGCCGGCAAAACGACCGGCAAGACGTCCGTGCTCGGCGGCGCGAAGGCAGCCGCGAACATCATCAACTTCCTCGAGCCCAGCCAGGAATCTGCACTCATGGAGCAGGTCGCGAAGACCGACGAGGCGCTCGCGGCTCGGATCGAGGAGTTGGTATTCGTCTTTGACAACCTGATCGACGTCGATGACCGCGGCATGCAGGAGTTGCTGCGCCAGGTGCCGAGTGAGCAACTGCTGCTCGCCCTGAAGGGAGCCGACGAGGCACTGAAGGAGAAGATCTTCAAGAACATGTCGCAGCGCGCCGCCGAGATGCTCAAGGACGATCTGGAGGCCAAGGGCCCTGTGCGTCTGTCGGAAGTCGAGGCCGCACAGAAAGAAATCCTCAAACTCGCCCGCAAGCTCGCCGAAGCCGGAACGATTGTTCTCGGCGGAAAAGGAGAGCAGTTTGTCTGAGCCACTTATCCGTTTGGGCGACAGTGCGACGATCGAGCGCTGGCAGCTGCCCGAGGTCACCGGCCCGGTCATCGGTCTCGCCGAGTCACGGCGCCGCCAGGACAACGAGTTGCGTCACGCACTGCAGCAAGCGGAGGCGCGTGGCTACCAGGCGGGCCTCGAGCGCGCCCAGGGCGAGAACCGCGCGCGCCTTGCGGCGCTCGAGGAGCGGATCCGGCGCATCGATGCGGTGATGGGCGTGCTCGCCCGCCCGCTCGAGCAGCTCGATGCCGAGGTCGAGGCAGAGCTGGTGCAGCTCGCCCTGGCGGTCGGCAAGCAGCTGGCGCGGCGCGAGCTGCGAATTGAGCCGGCACAGATCATCGCCATCGTGCGCGAGTCGCTCGCTCAGTTGCCGCTCACGGCGCGCGAGTTGCGTGTGCACATGCATCCCGAGGACGCCGCGACGGTGCGCGAGCATCTGTCCGCGGGGGCGGGCGAAAGGCTCTGGACGCTGGTCGAGGATCCGACACTGAGCCGTGGCGGCTGTCTTGTGCAGGCCGAGTCGTCCCGCGTCGATGCCCGTCTCGAAAGCCGTATCGCCGCCATCGCCACCAATGCATTTGGCGATGAACGCGTGGCCGAGCGCACCCCCACGGGAGAGACTCCTTGAATTCTCCGCTCGAACTGCGGCGTGCCGCAAACTGGCGTGCCGGACTGCGCCGCAGCCTTCTCGCCGTGCAGCAGACCGAACCGCCGCCGGTGGAGGGTTCCCTCACCCGTATGGTCGGCTTGACGCTCGAGGCGGCCGGCTGCCAGGCGGCAGTGGGCGATTACTGCGACGTGATCGCCGGCAACGGGGCACGCATCGAATCGGAAGTCGTCGGTTTCGCAGGCGACCGTCTCTTTCTCATGCCCGCCGGCGATGCTCACGGGCTGGGTCCCAACGCGCGCGTCATTCCGCGCCAGCACGCTGGCACCGTTCAGGTTGGCGCGCAGCTGCTGGGTCGGATCATCGACGGCAACGCGCAGCCGCTCGATGGGCTCGGTCCGCTCGGCTGCACCGAGACGGTGCGCCTGACCGGCCGTCCGATCAATCCGCTCTCGCGCCAGCCGATCAGCGAGCCACTGGATGTCGGCATCCGCGCAATCAACTCCCTGCTGACAATCGGTCGCGGTCAGCGCGTCGGTCTGTTCGCCGGCAGCGGCGTCGGCAAGAGCGTGCTTCTCGGGATGATGGCACGCTACACCAGCGCGCAGGTCATTGTGGTCGGTCTGATCGGCGAGCGCGGCCGCGAGGTCAAGGAGTTCGTCGAGCGCATCCTCGGTCCGCAGGATCGCACGCGCGCGGTGGTGGTGGCTGCGCCCGCCGATGCGCCGCCGCTGACACGTCTGCACGGCGCGTGGCTTGCGACCGCGATTGCCGAGTACTTCCGCGATCAGGGCGTGAGCGTTCTGCTGTTGATGGACTCGTTGACGCGCTTTGCTCAGGCGCAGCGTGAGATCGCACTGGCGATCGGCGAGGCGCCGGCGACCAAGGGGTATCCGCCGTCGGTGTTCGCGCGCCTGCCGCAGCTGGTCGAGCGCGCCGGCAACGGTCCGCAAGGCTCCGGGTCGATCACCGCCTTCTACACGGTTCTTACCGAGGGCGACGACCAGAACGATCCGATCGCTGATTCCTCACGCGCCATCCTCGATGGGCACATCGTGCTGTCGAGGCGTATCGCCGAGAGTGGACATTATCCGGCAATCGACATCGAGGCATCCGTCAGTCGCGCCATGCACGAGATCGTCGCGCCGGCGCATTTCGATTGCGCCCGGCAATTCCGCCAGATGCTCTCAACGTACCAGCAGCATCGCGATCTGGTGGCGATCGGCGCGTATCAGCGCGGCAGCGATCCGCGGGTTGATCAGGCCATCGGCCTGTGGCCGCGGATGCAGCATTTTCTCCAACAGGACGTGCGCGAGCGCGTCGATCTTGCGGCGAGCCTCGCCGCGCTCGATGCCGTGCTCGCCGAAGAGAAGACATGAAGAAAGCACAACGCATCGACATGGTTCAGCGCGTGGTCGATGACCACGAACGGCGCAAGGCCGAGGCGCTCGCGGTTTGCGAGCGGCGCGTGCACGAGGCTCAGTCGCGCCTCGATGAGCTCGAGAGCTATCGCAACGCCTACGTGCGGGATTTCGCCAAGCGCGCGCAGGCCGGTCTCGATGGCGCAGGCGTGCGCGAGTATCAGGTGTTTCTCAGCCGCCTCGAGGAGGCGCTGCATCATCAGAACCAGATTCTGACCCAGGCCGAGCTCACGCGCAGCGCGGAACTGGAGAACTGGCGCAGCGCCGCGCGGCGTGCGGCGGCGGTCGATACGCTTGCCAAGCACTGGCGCGCCGAGGAGCGGCGCGCAGAGGATCGGCGCGATCAGCACGAGACCGATGAGCGCTCGCAACAGTCCTGGAGCCGTGGGAGTCACCTGCGTGTCAACTGAAACCGTACTCGCCGTCGCGGCGAGCCCATCACCCGCTCCGTCTGCCTCGCCCGCCGCGCTTGGCGCGGGAGCCTCCGGCGGCTCATCCACAGGCGGCACCGGCGCTGGCTTCGGTGGTGGACCGGGTGCG
>JAKCEJ010000098.1 GCA_021838065.1 Pseudomonadota bacterium | reverse complement strand
CTCGGCCGACAGCCCGCGGATGCCCTGCACCTCCTGCAGCACCCGCAGCGCCCGATCGATCACCTGCTGCCCCGCCGGGGTGATGCGCGTCAGGGTGCGCCCCTCGCGCACGAAGATCTGAAAGCCGAGCTCGTCCTCGAGCAGCTTGATCTGCTTGCTCACCCCGGGTTGGGAGGTATGCAGCTTCTGGGCCGCGGCGGTGATGTTCAGGCCGCTCTGGGCGATCGCCGCCAGATAGCGCAGTTGATGCAGCTTCATGCGCCGAAGCGTAGCGCAACGCCCGCAGGGCATCCATAACCGACGCGCACGGCCTCAGAAGCAATCATTCGTTCTAGGGCCGTGGGGCGCGTGGCTATAGTTGCCCGCACCATGGCTGCAGTGTTGAACTTCATCGAGGAGAAGGCCGAAGCCGTCCGCGCAGCGCTCGCGGCGGCGGTGCGCGCGCATCGGCGCGTCACGTACGCCAACAGCCTCGGTGCTGAGGCCATGGTCCTGACCGACATCATCTGGACGCACGTGCCGGAAATCGAGATCTTCAGCATCGATACCGGCCGGCTGCACCAGGAGACCTACGACCTGATGGAGAGGCTGCAGTGGCGCTACCGTCGCACGCTGCGCCTGGTGCATCCGGATGCCGCCGCGCTCGAGCGGCTGACCGGCGAGCGCGGCGTGAACGGCTTTTATCACAGCCTGGATGCGCGCCTCGCGTGCTGTCAGGTGCGCAAGATCGAGCCCTTCAAGCGCGCCGTCGCGGGCTTTGGCGCCTGGGTCACCGGCGTGCGCCGCGAGCAGTCGGCCGCGCGCGCGCGCGCCGAGGCGCTCGAGTGGGATGCGCAGCATGGCCTCTACAAGGTCAGTCCGCTGCTCGAGTGGAGCGAGGCCGAGGTGTGGCAGTACATCCGCAACCGCAAGCTGCCCTACAACGTGCTGCACGACAGGCAGTATCCGAGCATCGGCTGCGCGCCGTGCACCCGGGCCATCCAGCCCGCAGAGAGCCGCCGCGCCGGGCGGTGGTGGTGGGAACAGCCCGAATCGCGCGAATGCGGCCTGCATCCCAGGACCGGCCACGCGGCGGCCGAAGCGTAAGAGACACGCGCCGCGCATGGATCATCTGCCGATCTTCCTGCAGCTGCGCGACGTGCCGGCCGTCGTGGTCGGCGGCGGGCGCATTGCGCAGCGCAAAATCGAACTGCTGCTGCGTGTGGGCGCCCGCATCACCGTGGTCGCACCCGAGCTCAGCGAGGCGCTCACCCGGCGGGCCGCCAGCGGTGAGATCGCGCACCGCAACGGGCACTTCGGGCCCTCGCATCTCGAGGGGGCGCAGCTGGTGATCGCCGCCACGAACCTCAAGGCGCTCAATGCGGCGGTCTCGGCGGCCGCGCGTCTGCGCGCCGTCCCGGTCAACGTCGTCGACGATCCCGAGCTCTCGACGTTTTATTTCCCGGCGATCGTCGATCGATCGCCGCTCACCGTGGCGATCGGATCAGACGCCCAGGCTCCGGTTCTCACGCGCTGGGTGCGCGAGCAGATCGAGGCGCTGCTGCCCGGCACGCTCGGAACGCTCGCGCGCTTCATCGGCGAGCGGCGCAAGGCCGTGCAGCAGGCGCTCGCGCCGACGGCACGCCGCGCGTTCTGGGACCGGATCGTGCGCGGGACCGCGGGCTCTTGCGCGCTCGCGGGTGACACGCCGGGCGCCGAGCGCGCCTATGAGCGCGAGCTGCGCGCCGCGCGGCTCGCCTCATCGCCCACCACGGGCGCAGGCGGCCTCGGGGAGGTGTATCTGATCGGCGCCGGCCCGGGCGATGCGGACCTCCTGACACTGCGCGCGCTGCAGCTGCTGCAGCAGGCCGACGTCGTGCTGCACGATCGGCTCGTGCCGGCGGCGGTGCTCGAGCGCGCCCGGCGCGATGCCGAGCGGGTGTTCGTCGGCAAGGGCGCAGCCCGCGGCGTGCGCGGAGCCGACACGGAGCAGGAGCAGATCCACGAACTGATGGTGCGCTACGCGCGCGCCGGACTGCGCGTCGCGCGGCTCAAGGGCGGCGACCCGTTCGTCTTCGGGCGCGGCGGTGAGGAAGTCGAGCACCTCGCTCGCCACGGCATCCCCTACCTCGTCGTTCCCGGCATCACCGCGGCGCTCGGCGCCGCGGCGGCGACCGGAATTCCGCTCACGCATCGTCAGCTGGCGCAGAGTGTCACTCTGGTCACCGGGCATCCGCTCGAGGATGAGGCGCTCGACTGGAGTGCGCTGGCGCGCAGGCGCCAGACCGTGGTGTTCTACATGGGGGTCGCCCACCTGGAGCGCATCTGCACCCGACTGCGAGCGGCCGGCGCGGACCCGGACCTGCCGGCCGCGCTCATCGAGCATGCCACCCTGCCCGGCCAGCGCCTGGTGCGAGGCACGCTCGCGAGCATCGCCGCGCTCGCACACCGGGCGGCAATCGCACCGCCGGCGTTACTGGTGGTGGGCGAAGTCGCCGCTCTCGCGCATTCCTGCGCCGAGTGCGACACTGCGGGCACGCTGGCGCCATCGATACCCCAGGCGATGCGCGCGAGGGAGGCCCGGTATGAGCACGGCTGAAGGCTTTGTGGGCGCGGTCGGTCAAACGCCGCTGATCCGACTGCGCCGCGTGAGCGAGGAGACCGGCTGCGAGGTGCTCGGCAAAGCCGAGTTCCTCAACCCCGGCGGTTCGGTCAAGGACCGCGCCGCACGCGCGATCGTGCTCGAGGCCGAGCGCAGCGGCGCGCTCGCCCCGGGCGGCACGGTGGTCGAGGGCACCGCGGGCAACACCGGTATCGGGCTCGCTCACGTGTGCAACGCGCGCGGCTACCGCTGCGTAATCGTGATGCCCGACAACCAGTCGCCGGAGAAATACCGGCTGCTCGAGACCCTCGGCGCCGAGGTGCATCGGGTGCCGGCCGTACCCTACAGCAACCCCAACCAGTATCAGAAGGTCGCCGAGCGGCTCGCGCGCAGCCTGCCGAACGCCGTCTGGTCCAATCAGTTCGACAACACGGTGAACCGCCAGGCGCACATCGACACGACGGGACCGGAGATCTGGGCGCAGACCGATGGCCGGGTGGATGCCTTCACGTGCGCCGCGGGCACCGGCGGCACCTTCGCCGGGGTGTCGCATTACCTCAAGTCCAAGCGCAAGAGCGTGCACTGTGTGCTCGCCGATCCGCCCGGCAGCGCTCTCTACGAATACGTCCGCAGCGGCACTCTGAAGGCCACTGGCTCCGGCTCGATCACCGAGGGCATCGGCACCGGACGCGTCACGGCCAACCTGCGCGATGCTCCCATCGACGAGGCGGTCCACATTCCCGATGCCGAAACGGTCCGTTACCTCTACCGGCTGCTGTACGAGGAAGGCCTGTTCCTCGGCAGCACGAGCGGCATCAATGTGGCCGCCGCCGCCGGCGTGGCTCGCGAACTCGGTCCGGGCCACACTGTGGTGACCATCCTGTGCGACGGCGGCGCGAAGTATCAGTCGCGGCTGTTCAACCGCGACTGGCTCGCAGAGAAGGGGCTCGCCGAGCACGCCTCGCCCCCGTGCCGCGATGAGCCGCTCGACGTGCGCGCGGTGATGGTGGCGTAGGCCACCGGCGCGCGCCTGCATTGCGCGCTTGCGACGCCGCGACCCTGTGTGACACCCTCGCAGGCGCACCAACATGATCGCCGTCATCCCCGCACTGCCGCGCTGGCTTGCCGCCATCGTTCTGCTCGCCGCCGCGCACGTCGGCGCCTGGGCGTCGGGGCGAGTCCTTTTTGGGCGGTGGCCAGCCCCGGTCGACGCAGGCGCGACCCTGTGGGATGGGCGGCGGGTGTTCGGCGAGCACAAGACCTGGCGCGGCCTGCTCGTCGCGGAGCTGCTCTGCGCCGCGGTGGCGCCGCTCGTGGGCTACGGCGCGCGGCTCGGCCTGCAGCTGGCGGCGCTCGCCATGGGAGCGGACCTGGCGACGAGTTTGATCAAGCGCCGCCTCAACCTGGCACCGGGCCGGGAGGTGCCGGGGTTGGATCAGATTCCCGAGGCGCTCGTGCCGCTGCTCGTGCTCGCCCGCCCGCTCGGCATCGGCGCCTCGACCGCCTGGCTCCTCACCGGCGTATTCGTCGTGCTCGACCTGGCGGTGCTGCCGCTGCGGCACCGCCGGGACACCGGCGCGCGCAAGCCGCTGTGATGTCGCTGCCCGTGGCGTGACTGCCCCCGCGCACCGCCAGTCAACCTGGCTCTCGCATCCAGGGCGTGCAGGTGACGCCAAGCAACAGACCTTCGGGTGAGAGGAAGCGGCTCACCTGTTGCCCCCACGGCTCGGTCTTGTTGCGCACCAGCATGCGATAACCCCGCAGCTCGAGTTCGTCGGTGGCCGGCTCCAGCCGATCCACTTCGAACTCGAGCCACGCCTGCGGTGCGGGGAGCTCGGACGGCCACTCCTGGGTGCCGAAGCACGATTCGGCCGCCTGCGAGAGCGGCCAGAGCGCAAAGGTCTTCGCGCCCGCGAGACGCTCGGTATGCAGGTAACCGCCCGGCTCCTCTTGGAACTCCACGCCGAGGTCCTCGCCATAAAGTCGCCGGCTGGCCGCCTGATCCCGCACGATCGGACCGAACCCGGCGATGAACAGCACCTGCAAACCTCTCAGTTCGTTCATAGGCTCACCCGAACGCTGCGCGCAACGGTGTGCTCGGACTCGGTCATTCTGCGCCGGACGCCGCCGATCGGGCGGATCTCATGGGCATTGACGCCGCAGAATCTCGCGTGTACCTTGCGTGAAAAAGGTAGCATTCTATTGAAATGCTGGACGAACAGAAGCTCGCGGTACTGCGCAAGGGATTCTTGGAATTCCTGGTGCTGCGCATCATCAGCGGCGCCAGCGTCTACGCGGCCGACATTCTCAAGACACTGGCGGCGACCGAATTCGCCACTCAGGAAGGCACGCTCTATCCGTTGCTCAGCCGGCTGCGGCGCGAAGGGCTCCTCGATTACCAGTGGCAGGAATCCGGCAGCGGCCCGCCGCGCAAGTATTACCGGCTCACGGCCGCCGGCGCCGAGCGCCTCGCCGAGTTCACGGCCTACTGGGCCCGCATCAATCAGACCATCCAGTCACTCGGGGGTTGAGCCATGCGACCGGTGATCGCCGTCAGTCTCAACGGCCGCGCGTACCAGCTGGAGGACGATGCGCACGCCACCCTGGCACAGTATCTGGCCGCCGCCGAGCGTGCGCTCGAGGGCAATCCGGATCGTGCCGAGATCCTCGCCGATCTCGAGCAGGCCATCGCCGACAAGTGCGAGCGCTTCCTGAGCACGCACAAGACCGTGCTGACAGCGGCGGAAATCGAACAGGTGATCGGCGAGATGGGCCCGGTCGAGGGCGGCGGCGGCCCCCAGGCCGCCCGTGCCGGCGCGACGCCGGCGCACGAGCGGGCGGCCGGCGAGGGATCTGCCACCGGCACGCCGCCGAAGCGGCTCTATCAGATCAGCGACGGGGCGCTGCTCAGCGGGGTGTGCAAGGGGATTGCGGTCTATTTCGACGTAGATGTGACCGTGGTGCGCCTGTTGTTCGTCCTCGCCGCGCTCCTCACCGGCGGGGCCGCGATCCTCGCCTACATCGTGATGATGTTCGTCGTCCCCTATGCGCAGACACCCGAGGAAGTCGCCGCCGCCGGCGGGGTGCCCTTCAATGCGCGCGTTCTCGTCGAGCAATGGAAGCGCAAGGCGGCGCAGTTCGCCGATGCAGCCGCGCACGCCGCCCGGATCGACGGCTCGCCCGACGATCGCGCACGCTGGCGCGCCGAGTGGCGCCGGGCGCGCTGGCAATGGAAGCAGGAGTGGCGCAGAAGCCGCGCCGAGTGGCGCGCCCGCCGCTGGGGCCCCTACCGCTTCAGCGCCTCCTGGGGCGCGAACCCCATGCCGCCGGCCCCGCCGTTGCCGCCACTCGCGGCGTTTCTCTCGGGCCTGGGATGGGCGGTGCTCGGCATCCTGGTCGCCCTGGTCACACTCGCGTGGCTGTTCGCGCTGCTGTCCCTGATCGCCACCGGCGCGGTGTTCGGCTGGTCCATTGGCCACCTTCCGCTGTGGGCCGCCGTCATCGTGCTCATCGTGCTCTATCAGCTGGTGGTCTCCCCGCTGCGCGCGCTGCGCTACGCGCACTCGCCCTACTTTTACGCGTATCGCTACCGCGCCCACGCGCTCGCCGACGCGATCATCGGTCTGGTGCTGCTCGCGCTGCTGCTGTGGGTGCTCGGCTTTCACATGCCGGCGCTGCAGCATCTCTTTGATTGGCTCCGTGCACAGATCGCGCCGCTGTGGCCCGGCGGCCCGCGCGCGGCGCCGAGTCCCGCGCACTGAGCAGCCGGTCAGTCCGAGGGGGCGCGGGTGAGATTATTGCGCACGAACCCGATGTGCTCGCGCAGCAGATAGATCTGCTCGGCGTGTGAGCCCGGCATCTTGCGCAGGATCACTCCGCGCTCGATCTCGTGCAGACGCTCGAGGAGCGCCGCGCGGCGCTCGCGCGAGAGCGGCCCGATCGACTCGCGCTCGAGCGCCATCAGCTCACCGTAGCGCCTGTGGATGCGGCTGTTCACCCGCCAGCCATACAGCTGCGGCAGGAAGCGCAGGCCTGGCACCAACACGACGATGATCGGCACGAGCACCACGAGGATGCGGTTCACCAGACTCGCCAGCCAGAACGGCAGGTACCGGTAGGTGAAGCTCTTGTCCCCGGTCCTGTAGAAGTTCACCGCCTCCGAATCGAGCGGATAGGAGTAGGTTTGGGTGTTCGGAAACTCGTGGGCCGCGTGCAGCACCGTCGCCCGCCCGTACACCTGCTGCGCCGCCTGAATCAGCAGGTCGCACAGCGCCGGGTGCAGGTCAGCGTGGGCGAGCAGTTCCACCGCGGGGCCGAGCAGCACCAGCCGCCGATGCGGCAGATTCACGCCGAGGTCGAACGCGCCGGCGGGAATGTTGAGCTCGTGCAGGTAGGGAAAGCGCCTGACGTAGGCCGCCGCCTGGGTGAAGTCGAACAGCCGGATGCCCGCGGTATGCGCCATCTTGATGATCACCGCCGGCGGGGTCGAATCCCCGGTGAGGAAGATCGCGTTGACCCGCCCGGCGAGCAATGCATCGCGCGCCGCCGCGCCCTCCAGATCGAGCAGCTGGGTCGGTCCGCCCGGGGCGATGCCATTGGCCTTCAGCAACGACAACGCCAGGGTGCGTGTGCCGCTGCCCGGCTTGCCGATGGCGATTCGCTCGCCGCGCAGCTGCGAGAGCCGCTCCACGCCCGGCCCCCGATAGAAGATGGTCACCGGCTGATAGAACATACTGCCGAGGGAGACC
Organism: Pseudomonadota bacterium; assembly: GCA_021838065.1. GTDB lineage: Bacteria > Pseudomonadota > Gammaproteobacteria > Steroidobacterales > Steroidobacteraceae > 13-2-20CM-66-19. Next base: position 1,563 of record JAKCEJ010000098.1, on the reverse strand, counting down.
AGCCCTTGTCCGTCATCGTCCTGGTCATGAGTCGGCGCGGCGCCGACGCCGCCCGTCACGCTCGTCCCGGACTGCACGAACGCGATGTCCACGCGCGAATGCGGCCGGTTCAGGCGCTCGAGATTCTGCGCCGAGCCCTCGGAGGGCAGGATCTTCAGCGTGATCCCGTTGCGCGCCAGCAGGGTGCGGAAGCGCTCGGCCGCCAGCTCAAACGAGCTGCCCGGCGGGCCTGCGCTCATCACCAGGGTATGCGGGGGCGCCGGCCGCACGAAATTCAGCGTCAGCCAGATCGCCGCCGCACTCAGCAGCAGGATCGGGATGAGCGTGTGCGCCAGGTCCGACCAGGATACGGTGGTGACTTTCAGCGCGAGGGGCCGGGGTGCGCCCTCGGGCTGCCTGGAATCGTCCGGCTGCGGGTTCGGTTCCATTCCGGTGCAAGTCTACCATCAGCGCGCTCGGGCGCTGCACCGGGCAGCTGCCGACCCCGTGCGCGGTGACGGTCGTATACTGGAGGCTTATCCGTTCATGGAGATCGGTCGCATGGCAAAAGTCCTCGTCCTCTACTACTCCTCCTACGGCCACATCGAGCGCATGGCGCAGGCGATCGCGGAAGGAGCAGCCTCCGTGGCCGGCACTGCGGTGACCGTCAAGCGGGTGCCCGAGCTGGTTCCCGAGGACATCGCCCGCAAGGCCGGCATGAAAACCGAGCAGCGGGCGCCGGTCGCCACCGTCGATGAGCTGGCACACTATGACGCGATCCTCTTCGGCACACCGACGCGCTTCGGCAACATGACCGCGCAGATGCGCAATTTTCTCGATCAGACCGGCGGACTGTGGGTCAAGGGCGCGCTCGTGGGCAAGGTGGGGAGCGTGTTCGTCTCATCGGCCACCCAGCACGGCGGCCAGGAGACGACCATCACCAGTTTCCACCACACGCTGATCCATCACGGCATGATCATCGTCGGTCTGCCCTACTCGTTCGCCGGGCTGACCCGCATGGATGAGATCACGGGAGGCAGCCCCTACGGCGCCTCAACGCTCGCGAGCGGCGACGGCTCCCGGCACCCGAGCGAGAACGAACTGGCCGGCGCACGCTTCCAGGGGCGCCACGTCGCCGAAATCGCTGCGCGGCTGGAGCGCGGCGCAGGCGAGCGGGGACCGGCGCCGGCTGACATGCAAAACTCCACGGAGACCACCGGGCCGCGCTGACCCGAGGTGAAGCGCGTGGCCGGCCGAAGCCGGCCACGCGTTGAGTCACGAGCCCTGAGCGCCCACGCTGGTCGGCGGCTGCGGCAGCGGCGGCAGTTTCGGATGGTAATCGCGCCACGGCGGGCGCTGGTAATGCTGCGGCGGATGCGCCTTGAGCTCCTGCAGCGCGACTTCAACGGCGCGCTGCAGCTGCGGATCCTGCCCCTCGCGCACCAGCTTGGGGTTCTGCCAGACCGGCACAGTGGGACTGACGCCGTGGTTCTCCACGGGAAACGTGCCGTGCAGACCCTCGACCGCGACACGCGGCGCCGTGATGTGGCCGCCGTCCATGAGCGTCGGGTAACCGTAGATTCC
>JAKCEJ010000097.1 GCA_021838065.1 Pseudomonadota bacterium | reverse complement strand
AGCGCCACCAGCACGATCATCGGAACGAACACCTTTTTCAGGTGCACGTTGGACATTCGGTTAAGAGTCTTCGCGCCGAGCATGGAGCCGCCCAGCACCCCGACGGCCACTGGAGCGGCGATCATCGGCTCTATATCGCCGCGCTGAAAGAAGATCCCGGCGGAAGCCGCCGCCGTCACGCCGATCATGAAATTGCTGGTGGTGGTCGAGACCTTCATCGGCAGGCGCATCGCGGTGTCCATCGCAAGCACCTTGAAGGTGCCGCTGCCGATGCCAAGCAAGCCGGAAATCAGCCCCGCCACGTACATCATGCCGAAGCCGATGCGCACATGCGCCACATGGTAGGGGATGTCCTGGCGCGTGCGGCGGTCCGAATAGGTACTGGGCAATTTCAGCCATGCGGCCCATTTGTGGTTCTCGACGCCCCGCGGCAATTCTTCGCCGAGCCGCAGCACGAGCGGGATGGCCGAGATCAGCAAAATGACGCCGAACACGATGAACAGCACCGTATCGTCGAGCATGGATGACACCAGGGCGCCGCAGACCGCTCCTGCGGTCGTGGCGATCTCGAGAAACATGCCGACCCTGAGATTGGTCATTCGATCGCGCACATAGGCGGCCGCCGCACCGGAGGATGTGGCGATCACGGACACGATGGAGGCGCCGATCGCGGTGGCGAAAGACACGTGAAAGATGAGCGTCAGGATCGGCACGATGAACACGCCGCCACCGAGCCCGGCGAGTGCGCCGACAAAACCGGCGAACACGCTGCTGAGTGCGATGAAGAGCAGGACGCCGATCGTGTTGTTCGGCACATCCGTCAGGCCCGGCCGGCCAAGATAGGACCCGATCCCGAAGATGCTGAACAGCAGGATCGCCAGAACGATCGCGGTGATGATGACGTAGGTGCGATCTTTCTCGATCGCAAAGGCGACAATCGACACGGCGACCCGCAACACCGGCGTAGCGAGAAGGACGAGGAGGCCGGCCGTTACGATCGCCGCCGGCTCGGCAGCCCTGAGACCTGCGCCAACCTCCGCCAACGTATCCGGAAAGGTCGTGGGGGGGAATCGGCCGAGTATGCGCAACGCGTAGTAATAGAAAACGCCGGCGAGTATCACGGCAACGCTCAGGAGCACGCCGCCGCGCAACACCCCGCTGATGATGAGCTCAGTTTTGCGGATGAGACCATCGTCGGACCCGAGTTGGGTCGTCTTCTCGTTCAATGTGATGTTTGGCACTACGGTACCGGGAGTGTGTCCGAACATTTGTGTTTGAGACCGCTGGATAAATGTCTTGCCGCTGTTGCCCGTCATGATGAATTCAACCGTTGCGGCAGCGACAGTCTACTGCTGCCGAGTGTCTGAGAGAGTTAAAAATAAAAAAAGGTTCTGCCGCAAGAGCCTGCCATGGTGAACCTGATCGATGCGGCAGGGACACTCTGGCGAGCCTCGGCGTGCTCTTTGCGCCCGATGAACAAAGCCGTCGCTCCCCGCAAACCGGCATGCGCACCGTGCAAGCGCCATGTCCCCCGGGGGCCCATCGGTCGGTTTGCCCCGGCACACACCCCTGGCGGATCAATCGGCGCGGCGTGTTCAGCTTGCCCGTTGAGTGGTACAGCGAACGAGTGCTGCCCTCATGCAGGGCGCCAAAATCAAGCGACGCGGGCGCCTGACGGCCCGCACGACGGGCGGAAGAAGCAATATCCGACTGCGCACGGGTACGGCGCGCCGATCGCGACTTCGCGTACACCGGCGGGGAAATCTCCAGCGAAAACCACGTCATTGCGACCGGCACTGTTGGCACCGAGATCAGGCGTGGCCCGGGGAAGAGGGGATGGCGGAGCACAAGCGCCCGCGATCTCTAAAGCAATACAGCATAATGATCGGCGATGCCCGGACGCTCTCTGGCTCTGGCGGCAGCTGAGGGGCCATGACCCCTCCATCCGATGCGCCAAAGGTAGAGCTTGGCACGGACTCCTTCGCTCCGCGGCCAAGCCGAACCGGTTCGACCGCTGCAATGGCGCGCCCGAGTTGCGTTGTATTCAGCGATGCACGCTCGGCGATGCCGGCTTTCAGCAGAGGGCTGCGCGCGAACTCATGCAGCCGGTGCTCGCGCAGTGTCTGGGCGATCTCCTCCCGCGTGGCGCGATCCCCGGCCGGCCATGCAGGGGGCTCGCGCGCCACTGCGCTCGGTTTCCGTGACGTTTCTTGATCTTGAATTGACGCTCGCGTCGCTGCAGGGGCGCGCCCGTTGGCGCCCTTGAGCCGTGGGGCGAGGCGTTCGCTGGCGGCCAAGTGGCGATCGCGGGCGTCATCGTCGCGCTTCAGGCCCATCCTGAGGGAACCAGCTGCGCATTTTCGCCTCGTCATCACATCAGCCTTCCGCGAGATTCCCCGGGGCGACAACGAGCTAGGTCCTACCGAGGCCGCCATTCGGGTTCACGATGCCCACGACCCGCGCGGGCACTTTCCGAGTCCTTCCCCATGCAATCATTTATATCATAATACTCTAATACTTTATCTGCCAGTGGCGAGGGCGAGGACAGCACGGTGCGTTTCTTGGCGCGGGCCTGAGGAGCATCAGCCACATTCCGGTAAGGGCAATCGAGTCGCCCTCGAGGCGCGAAATTGCACGTCAGTGTCGCAAGCGAGCCGCAGTCGGGGTTGGCGCCGGCGCGCTGGGCCGCCAGAGCGGATCGACGTCGAACCGGCGACAGGGCTTGATCGCTCGGGCTTGAGGCCCTTGCCCGGCATCCACTCGAGACGGGTTCTGGACCTGACCAGGGGCGGCAGATACTGGGTCAGCTGACGGCGTTGCCGCGGATGCTGAAAGCCGTCAATCGCCGCTCACCGCTAGCCAAGGGGGATTCGTGCTCGTATGCGGAAGATGACACCGGGTGGCGCGCCCCGTGCCCAAAAACGCCGAAGCCCACCTCGCGGTGGGCTTCGTGCGGTTTGGCTGGGGGACTAGGATTCGAACCTAGGTAAACGGAGTCAGAGTCCGTTGTCCTACCACTAGACGATCCCCCAAAACCGGCAAGCGCTCTGGGCGGCGCGCGCCGCGGCAGTATTGAAGCCTGCCTCGGCGAGCGCTTCAAGACTCCGTTAGCGCTTGGAGTACTGCGTCCCGCGGCGGGCCTTGCGGCGGCCGACCTTCTTGCGCTCCACCTCGCGCGCATCGCGGGTCACGAACCCGGCATCGCGCAGCGGCTTGCGGTAGCTCTCGTCGTACTCGATCAGCGCGCGGGTGATGCCGTGGCGAATGGCGCCCGCCTGGCCGGTGATGCCGCCACCGTCGACGGTCACGCTGATGTCGAAGCGGCTGGTGAGCTCGAGCGCCTCGAGCGGCTGGCGGACGATCATCCTTCCGGTCTCGCGGCCGAAGAACTCATCGAGCGGGCGGTCGTTGACCGTGATTTTCCCGCTGCCGGGCCGTACATACACACGCGCGGTCGCAGTCTTGCGTCGACCGGTGCCGTAGTTCAGTTGCTGGACTGCCATCGATGGATTCCTCAGATCTCGAGCGGCCGCGGCTGCTGCGCCTGGTGGGGGTGCTCGCCGCCGGCAAACACGTGGAGCTTCTTGAACATGCGCCGCCCCAACGGGTTCTTCGGCAGCATGCCCTTGACCGCGAACTCGATCGCCCGTTCCGGGTGCTCCGCGAGGAGCTTCTCGAGCGCGATCGACTTGATGCCGCCGATGTGGCCGGTGTGGTGATAGTAGATCTTGTCGCTGAGCTTGCGTCCGGTGACGCGCACCTTGCCGGCATTGAGCACCACGATGTGGTCGCCCATGTCGACGTGCGGGCTGTAATCGGCCTTGTGCTTGCCCTTCAGGCGATGGGCGATCTGCGTGGCAAGACGCCCAAGGGTCTTGCCGCTTGCATCGACCACGAACCAATCGCCGCGGACGCTGCCGGGCTTCGCGAAAACCGTCTTCATAAGAGCCTCTGCAGGGGGCTTCGATCCAAAAAGGACCCTATCCAAAGGGCCGGCAAGTCTACTGAAGGCGCGCCCGTATTGCAAAAGGCCGAACGAGCGGCGTGAGCGAGGCCGGGCGCCACGTGGCCCGCCGAACACCTATAATAGAGACATGGAAACCTGCCGACCCCTCGATGCCTGCATTGCAGCGGCGGACCGGGCGCTGCGCGCCCTCGGGGCGCCCGCCCGCGCCAGCCGGCCGGTGCCCGGCGAGCCTGATACGGCCAAGATGAAGCTCTCGACAGATGAGCGCCGCCGCTCCGCCGGGCTGATGCGGGTGAATCACGCCGGAGAGATCGCCGCGCAAGCCCTCTACCACGGCCAGGCGTTTGCAGCCCAAAACACCCCCACCCGCGACATGCTGCTGCGCGCCGCCCGCGAAGAGGCGGACCATCTGGCCTGGTGCGCAACCCGTCTGACCGAGCTCGAGTCCCGGCCGAGCCTGCTCGACCCGCTGTGGTACGCCGGCTCGTTCGCCATCGGCGCGCTGGCGGGCCTGATGGGCGATCGGATCAGCCTCGGCTTCGTGGTCGAGACCGAGCGGCAGGTCGAGGGGCATCTCGACGGGCATCTGGGCTCATTACCCCCCGACGATGCCCGCAGCCGTGCCATCGTCGATGCGATGCGCACCGATGAGATCGCGCACGGGGCGAATGCCAAGGCGGCCGGGGGCATCGATCTGCCGTCCCCGGTCCGGGCGCTGATGCGCGCGACCGCGCGGATCATGACCGGCACCGCCTATTGGCTGTGAGCGTCGGGGGCCCCGGTTGCACGTTGCGCTGGTTTTTCCGGCGCCCCGTGCGGTACGCTTTCACCCGGGGGGACAAATTAAGTAATCTTCTCCTCAAGGCCACGCGAGACGGGGGAGCCGGTGATGGAAGAAAACGTCGTCAAGCCGCTGAGTGACATTCCGGCGATCAATCGCTTCCTCAGTTATTGCCGTATCCGCACCGTGCCCTCCAAGACGGTGGTCATCCACGCGGGTGATCTGCCGGATGTCCTCTACTACATCATCAGCGGCTCGGTCGAGGTGATGATCGAGGACGAGGAAGGCAACGAGATGGTGCTCGCGTATCTGAATCGCGGGCAGTTCTTCGGGGAGATGGGCCTGTTCTTCCAGGACCAGGCCACCCGCAGCGCCTGGGTGCGCACCCGCAACGCCTGCGAGCTGGCGGAGATGACCTACCCGCGCTTCCGGCAGATCGCCGCGGAGAGTCCGGGGCTGGTCTTCGAGCTGGCGACACAGCTGGCGACGCGCCTCGACCGCACCAACCGCAAGCTCGGGGACTTGGCGTTCGTCGACGTGACCGGCCGCGTCGCGCACGCGATCAACAACCTGTGCGACGAGCCGGATGCGATGACCCACCCCGAGGGCATGCAGATCAAAGTGAGCCGCCAGGAGCTCTCGCGCCTGGTCGGCTGCTCGCGCGAGATGGCCGGCCGCGTGCTGAAGGTGCTCGAGGATCAGGGTCTGCTGCGCGCCACCGGCAAGACCATCGTGGTGTTCAACGCCCGGCCGAAGATGCGCACGCGCCCGGTTGTGGTGCCGGTCAAGCAGGCCGGCAAGGGTGCTCGGCCGGCCGGCTCCGGCCAGGAAGAATGAGCTCGCGCCCCGCCGGGGCGCATCGCGCTCAAAGCGCCGCGATTCGCGCGCGCATGGCGCGCATCGTCTCGGCGTAGTTCGCGCTGCCGAAGATCGCCGACCCGGCCACGAAGGTATCCGCGCCCGCGCGTGCGCACTCCTGGATATTGTCCACCTTCACGCCACCGTCGACTTCGAGTCGCACCGCGCGGCCGCTCGAGCGGATCCGCTCGCGAATCGTCTCGAGCTTGGCGAGCGCCGAGGGGATGAACCGCTGGCCGCCGAAGCCCGGGTTCACCGACATCACCAGCACCAGATCGAGCTTCTCCAGCGTGTAGTCCAGCCAGTCGAGGGGCGTGGCGGGGTTCAGCGCCAGTCCCGGTCGGCAGCCGTGCTCGCGGATCAGCTCGATGGTGCGGTCGACGTGCTCGCTCGCCTCCGGGTGAAAGGTGATGAATTCCGCGCCCGCGCGCGCGAAGTCGGGCACGATCCGGTCGACGGGGCGCACCATCAGGTGCACGTCGATCGGGACCTTCACGCCGTGCTTGTGCAGCGCCTCGCACACCGGCGGACCGATGGTGAGATTGGGCACGTAATGGTTGTCCATCACGTCGAAGTGAATCAGGTCGGCCCCCGCGGCGATGACGGCATCGACCTCCTCGCCGAGCCGCGCGAAGTCGGCCGACAGGATGGACGGGGCGATCCAGTGCGCGCTCATGTGGCCGCTCCGGTGAGCCGGCGCAGCGCCTCGTGGTACTTCTCGCTGGTGCGCGCGATGATCTCGGGCGGCAGCTTCGGGCCCGGCGCGCGCTTGTTCCAGTCGAGTGTCTCGAGGTAATCGCGCACGAACTGTTTGTCGAAGCTCGGCGGGCTCGCTCCCGCCCGATAGGCGTCCGCCGGCCAGAAGCGCGAGGAGTCGGGCGTGAGCGCCTCGTCGATCAGCGTGAGCGTGCCGTGCTCGTCGAGCCCGAATTCGAACTTGGTGTCGGCGATGATGATGCCGCGCGCGCGCGCGTGGGCGGCCGCGAACTCGTACAGCGCAATGGCGCTCGCGCGCACCTTCGCCGCGAGCTGTGCACCAATCAGCCGCTCCGTCTCGGCGAAGGAGATGTTCTCATCGTGCTCGCCGGCGGCGGCCTTGGTCGCCGGCGTGAAGATCGGCGCCGGCAGGCGGGAGGCGAGCTCGAGCCCGCCCGGCAGCGCGATGCCGCAGACGCTGCCGGTCTTCTGATAATCCTTCCATCCCGAGCCGCTGAGATAGCCGCGCACCACGGCCTCGATCGGCAGCGCCTTCAGCCGCTTGACGATGACGGCCCGCTCGGCAAGCAGCGCCCGATCGGACGGATCGCTCACCAGCGATTCGATCGATCGCCCGGTGAGGTGGTTCGGCACGATGTGCCGCGTGCGCTCGAACCAGAACTCGGAAATGCGGTTCAGCACCCGGCCCTTGCCGGGGATCGGATCCGGCAGCACGACGTCGAAGGCGGACAGACGATCGGTCGTCACGATCAGCAGCGCGTCCGGACCGGCGGCGTAGATGTCGCGGACCTTGCCTTCGTGGATCTTCTCGAGGCCACGCAGCGAGGTGCGGTAGACGGTGGGCGCATCCATGCTTGGTACTATAGCAGCGCATGCACCTCCCGCACGTATCCCCGCGCTTATGAGATATACCGGAAAGCTGACCGGCGGATTGCTCGGCTTCGTGCTCGGGTTCGGCCCGGTCGGGGCCGTGATCGGGGCGTTGCTCGGCCACCAGTTCGACGCCTACTCCGAGCAGCGCGGCGCCGGCGGGCGCGCGGCGCACGCCACGGCGGTCGGCGAGCGGTTCTTTCGCGCGACCTTCCGCGTCATGGGATTCCTGGCGAAGGCCGACGGGCGAGTGTCCGAGCAGGAGATCGCGGCGGCTCGCGCGGTGATGATGCAACTGCGGCTCGACCCAGCGCAGGTGCAGCAGGCCATCGAGCACTTCACGGCCGGCAAGCAGCCCGGCTTCGATCTGGCCGGCGAGCTGACCGAACTCAACCGCGTCTGCCTCGGGCGGCCGCACCTGAAGCGCGTCTTCATCGAGCTGCAGATCCGCGCGGCTCTCGCCGGCAATGGCCTCGACGGGCCGGTGCGCCCGCTGCTCGGCCAGATCGCCGCGCGGCTTGGCGTCTCCTCTTTCGAGTTCGCCCAGATCGAGGCGGCGCTTCGCATTCACGCGCGCGGCTTCGGGCAGCCCGCGGGCAGGGATGCGGGCGAGGCGCTCGAGCGCGCCTACCGGGTGCTCGGGGTGGGCGCGGCCGACAGCGATCGGGAGGTCGTCAAGGCGTACCGGCGGCAATTAAGCCGGCACCACCCCGACAAGCTCAAGGCGAACGGTCTGCCGGACGCGATGATCGAGCACGCCAAGCAGCGCACCCAGCAGATCATCGAGGCCTACGAACTGATCCGCGAGCGCCGGGGCATGCGTACCTGAGCCGGCGGGGCGCCGTGGGTGACAGGAACGCCGTGGGCGCATAATCTTCCGACGCCATGTGGGCGAGAATCTGGGCATTCCTGGATGATTGGTTCTTCGGGACCGCCGCGGGCGGTGCCGTCGCCCGCGGCCGGCTGCTCCGCGCACTGAGCTATCTCTACGCGGTGCTGCGCGACCTGACGGGTGGGCAGATCAACCTGCGCGCGATGGGGCTCGTCTACACCACGCTCCTCACCTTGATTCCGCTGGCGGCCTTCAGCTTCGCGATCCTGAAGCTCTTCGGCGCGGGCGGCGATCTGCAGCCGGTCGTCTACCAGTTCTTCAGCGCCCTCGGGCCTGCGGATGCGGCCAAGGTCACCTCGCGAGTGGTGCTGTTCGCCGATCGCGTCGGCGGCGGGGTGCTCGGCTCGGTGGGCTTCGCGCTGCTCGCCTGGACGCTGATCGGCACCATCAAGAAGGTCGAGGACAGCTTCAATTTCCTCTGGCGCGTGCAGAAGGCGCGCAGTTTCGCGCGCCGCATCACCGAGTACCTCACGCTGGTCGTGGGCGGTCCGGTCATTCTGGTGATGTTCATCGGCATGTCGCACCGCGCAATCGACAGCGCGCCGTTCCGCGACCTGGCCCGTCTGCCGTGGGTCGACCTGTTCACCACCGCGGGGATCAAGCTCGCCCCCTACGTGATGGTGATCGCCGCCTTCACAGGACTGTATCTGCTCGTGCCCAATACGCGCGTGCAATTCCGTCCCGCGCTGATCGGTGCGGTGGTCGGTGGCGTGATCTGGGCGGCGGTGGGCCGGGTGTTCACGGCCTTCGTGGTGCACTCGACGCGCCTTGCCATCGTGTACGCGGGATTCGCGTTCATCGTGGCGGGCCTGCTGTGGACGTATCTCGGCTGGCTGATCCTGCTCGCCGGAGCGCAGCTGTCGTTCTACATCCAGAATCCGGCCTATCTGCGCCTCGGCCTGCAGGAGCTGAAGCTCTCCGGCGCGGAGGTCGAGCAGCTGGCCCTGCGC
>JAKCEJ010000096.1 GCA_021838065.1 Pseudomonadota bacterium | reverse complement strand
TGCGGTAGGAGCGGGCGCAGGCTGCGCTCATCGATGCCGGTGTCGACCACCACCTCCGAGAGCACCGTGCGCAGGCCCTGGGCCCGGGTCAGTTCCCCGAGGCGGTAATCATCCGCCAGCTGATCGGCGATGGCGGGGAACCCCCCGATCGCCTCGAGCGCCGAGCGGCGCAGGGCGATGGTCGCCCCGAAGGCGAAATCCCGCGAGCCGAACAGTGCCGCGACCCGCACCGAGGGCATGAACCACTCGTTGACGAACTGCGCCCCGAGCCGCGAGCACAGGCCCGCCGCGCCGACGGAGTGCGCCGGCAGGCCCCGGTAGGGGCAGGTGACGATGCCGACCGAGGGGTCGGCCAGGGGGGCGCACACCCCGGCGAGGTAGCCGGGCGGGACGCGCACGTCGCTGTCGGCGAGCACCAGCCACTCGTGGCGCGCCGCGCGCATCATATTAATGAGGTTACTGACCTTGGCGCTGAATCCGTGGCGGGCCGCATCGATCACCACCTCGATGTCGAGCCCGGGGTGCTCGGCCTTGAGCGCGCGCACGATTTCGAGGGCCGCATCGTGCGGATCCTGCACCCCGAAGATGATCTGCACGTCCGGATAATCCTGGGCGCAGAGGCTGCGCAGCGCCTCGGCGAGGCCCGGCTCGGCCCCGCAGAGCGGCTTGAGCACCGTGACCGGCTGGCGCGCCGCCGGCGCTTGGGGCACGGTGATGTTGCGCGAGCGCAGCACCGCCAGATAGGCTGTGAGCGCGTAACCGAGTGCGGCGGCGCCGAGCAGCAGGCCCAGAGCGAGCATGATCCTTAAGGAGCTATACTGAACGTGATGCGGGTAGTCCTGTCCAACGGAATCCTTACGCCGCGGACCGCCATGAGCGACAGAGCCACAGGAATGCGATTCCCTGAACGCCCCATAGGGTACACGGTTGGGCTGAGCCCGGGGGGTGGCGCATGACGGACCAGTACGGCGGCTCGCGCGAGCTGTTGCCCGAAGGCGACAGCCTGGCGGGCGCCGAGTCGCTGATTCTGGTGGACGATGCCGACCGCGAGGTGGGCCATGCGAGCCGCGCGCGCTGCCATGAGGGCGGTGGGCTGCTGCACCGGGCCTTCTCGCTGTTCATCTTCAACGACCACGGCGAGCTGCTGATCCAGCAGCGCGCCGCGGCCAAGCGGCTCTGGCCGCTTTACTGGTCGAACAGCTGCTGCAGCCACCCGCGGCGCGCCGAGAGCATGGACGCGGCGATTCACCGGCGGCTCGCCGAGGAGCTCGGGCTCAAGTGCCCCTTGCATTTTCTGTTCAAATTCAAGTATCAAGCACAGTTTGACGGGGCCGGCGCCGAGCATGAGCTGTGCTCGGTGTTCATCGGCCGCTGCAGCGCGGCGGTGGTGCGCGCCGAGCGCGCCGAAGTCGCCGCCTGGCGCTGGATCGCGCCCGAGGCGCTCGATGCCGAGATCAGCGCCCGCGCAGTGGGTTTCACACCCTGGTTCACCCAGGAGTGGGAGCGGATCAGGCGGGATCATCAGCCGGCCGTGGGTGCGCTCGGGCGCGGCTAGGCGGACCATACAGTGTGGGCCCGGTGATGGGGCCTGCCGGCGGCCGGCGCGCCGGCACAACCTTGGGAGACGGATTTTGGGTATTCCTCTAATTCAACAGTACCGGGTCGCGCGCTACATCGTCAGCCGCAAGCTGCGCGGTGAGAAGCGCTACCCGCTCGTGCTCATGCTCGAGCCGCTGTTTCAGTGCAACCTGGCCTGTGCCGGCTGCGGCAAGATCGATTACCCGAAGGACATCCTGCAGCAGCGCCTCTCGGTGGAGGCGGCGATCGCGGCGGTGGAAGAGTGCGGCGCGCCCATGGTGTCGATTCCGGGCGGCGAGCCGCTCATCCACAAGGACATGCCGCGCATCGTCGAGGGCATCGTCGCGCGCAAGCGCTTCGTGTACCTGTGCACCAATGCGCTCCTGCTCGCCAAGCACATCGACGAGTACCGCCCCTCGCCGTACCTGACTTTCTCGATCCACCTCGACGGCAACCGCGAGCGGCACGACGAGTCGGTGTGCCAGGAGGGCGTGTTCGACAAGGCGGTCGCGGCGATCCGCCTGGCCCGCTCAAAGGGCTTCCGCGTGACCGTCAACTGCACGCTGTTTCAGCAGGAGGATCCGGACGATGTGGCCGGGTTCTTCGACCTCGCCATGACGCTCGGCGTCGAGGGCATCACCGTCTCGCCCGGCTACAGCTACCAGCATGCGCCGCGCCAGGACGTGTTCCTCGGCCGCAACGGCAGCAAGACGCTGTTTCGCGAGATCTTCAAGCGCGGCCGGCAACGCGGTGCGCGCTGGTCATTCAACCACTCCTCGCTGTTCCTCGATTTCCTCGCCGGCAATCAGGCGTACCAGTGCACACCGTGGAGCACCCCGACATACAACATCTTCGGCTGGCAGCGGCCCTGCTACCTGCTCACCGGAGAGGGCTACGCCGAGAGCTTCCGCTCGCTGATGGAGGATACCGCGTGGGAGCGCTACGGCGTCGGGCGCAATCCGCTCTGCAACAATTGCATGGCGCACTGCGGCTACGAGGGCACGGCCGTCGATGACGCCTTCGCGCATCCGCTGAAGGCGCTGTGGCGCTCGATCAACGGGCCGCGGCTCGAGGGGCCCATGGCCCCGGATCTGCCCGTGGTGTACGAGGAGCCGTCGCTGAAGGCGCCCGCGCTGACGGAAGTGAAGATTCCGCTCAGCGAGGTGCGCGCGAGCGCGAACCGGGAAGGCCGCCGTGTCAGCGGCGCTTGAGTTCATCCCCGCGCAGCTCGATCAGTGGCGCGCGCGCATGGAGGAGGCGCTCGCGCGCCGGCTGCCGCCGCGCGAGCGCCTGCCGCAGCGACTGCACGAGGCGATGCGCTACAGCGTGCTCGGCGGGGGCAAGCGGGTGCGGCCGATTCTGCTGCTTGCTACGGCCCGCTCGCTGGGGCTCGCCGAGGAGCAGGTCGAGGCGGCCGCCTGCGCGCTCGAGCTGGTGCACGTGTACTCGCTGGTGCACGACGATCTGCCGGCGATGGACGATGACGACCTGCGCCGCGGACGGCCCACCTGCCACAAGGCCTACGATGAGGCGACGGCGCTTCTGGTCGGCGATGCGCTGCAGTCGCTCGCCTTCGAGCTGCTCGCGCGCGATCCGAGCCTGCCCGACTCGCCCGCGGTGCGGGTGCGGCTCGTGGGCCTGCTCGCCGAGGCGATCGGCAGTGTCGGCATGGCCGGCGGCCAGGCGATCGACCTCGAGTCCGAAGGGCGCAAGCTCGGCATCGAGCAGGTCGAGCAGCTGCACTCGCTCAAGACCGGCGCGCTGATCCGCGCCAGCGTCATGATGGGCGCGGCCTGCGTGCCCGGGCTCGATGCGCGCCTCGAGCGCGCGCTCGAGGGGTTCGCCGCCCCCATTGGCCTCGCCTTTCAGATCCAGGACGACCTGCTCGATGAGCTCAGCGACACCGCCACGCTCGGCAAGGCGGCGCACTCGGACCGCGAGCGCGGCAAGTCGACCCATCCGGCGATCCTCGGCATCCCCGCCTCGCAGGAGCGCGTGCGGCGCCTGAGCGCCTCGGCGCTCGAGTCGCTCGCGCCGCTCGGGGCGCAGGCCGATCCGCTGCGCGCGGTGGCCGAGTGGCTGCTCGCGCGCCGCAACTGACCCGCAGAGGGAGTGCATGTCAGAATTGCCAGTGTCCGATGAGGCCTACCAGGACGAGATCCTGCCGCACGTCTCGCGCACCTTTGCGCTGACGATCCCGCAGCTGCCGCCGGCGCTGCGCACCGCGGTGACGAGCGCGTACCTGCTGTGCCGCATCGCCGATACCATCGAGGACGAGCCGGCACTCGAGGCCGAGGACACCAACCGGTTCCTGCGGCGTTTCACGCGCGTGGTGCAGGGCCGCGAGGATGCCGACCGGTTCGCGCGCGAGGTGCTGCCGCGTCTCACCGAGCACACGCTGCCGGCCGAGCGCGATCTCGTCGCCAACACGGCGCGGGTGATGCGTGTCGTCGAGCGCTTCGAGGCGCGCCAGCGCGGCGCCATCCGCCGCTGCATCGAGGTGATGAGCCACGGCATGCATCAGTTCCAGCGGACCGCGAGTCTGCGGGGGCTCGCGCGTTCGACCGACCTCGATACCTACTGCTACTACGTCGCGGGCATCGTCGGGGAGACGCTCACGGAGCTGTTCTGCGGCTATTCGCGCCAGATCGAGCGCCACTACGCCGAACTCTACGCGCTGGCTCCCTCCTTCGGCCAGGGCCTGCAGATGACCAACATCTTGAAGGACGTGTGGGAGGACCGCGCGCGCGGGGCCTGCTGGCTGCCGCAGGAGCTGTTCAGCCGCCACGGGGTCGATCTGGCCACCCTCACACCCGAGCGCAGCGATGCGCGCTTCCAGGCGGGCATGATCGAGCTGATCGGCATCGCGCACCGCCATCTGCGCAACGCGCTCACCTTCACGCTGCTCATTCCCGGGGAGGAGACCGGAATCCGCCGCTTCTGCCTGTGGGCGATCGGGCTCGCGGCCCTCACGCTGCGCAAGATCCAGGACAACCCCGCTTTCACCGCGGGCCGCCAGGTGAAGGTGTCGCGCTCGGCGGTGGCGATGACCCAGACACTCACCAACCTGTCGGTGCGCAATGACGCCATGTTGCGCCGGCTGTTCGAGCGGGCCGCGCGCGGCCTGCCGCTCGCCGCAGGCGAGGTGCCGCTGCGCCCGGCCGGCGTGCCATCCGGGGCCTTCGCCGAGGCGGACGAGGACGAGGGGCCCTCGGCAGCGGAACTGCAGTGCGGAGGCACCTCGCCGTGAACGACGAAACGCAGCACGCGGCGCTCGCCGAGCCGGCGATGGCGCCGGCGCCCTCCGGGGCGCGCGGCGGGCGGCTCGAGCGCGCCATCCGCGCCGCGCGCGATGCGCTGATCGGCCTGCAGCAGCCCGATGGCCACTGGGTGTTCGAGCTCGAGGCCGACTGCACCATCCCGGCCGAATACATCCTGATGATGCACTATCTGGATGAGATCGACCCGGCGCTCGAGCGGCGGCTCGCGGTCTATCTGCGCGCGCATCAGCAGCCCGGCGGCGGCTGGCCGCTTTACGAGGGCGGGGAGCTCGATCTCTCCTGCACCGTGAAGGTGTATTTCGCGCTGAAGCTCGCCGGCGACGATCCCGGGGCGCCGCACATGCAGCGCGCGCGCGAGGCGATTCTCGCGCGCGGCGGTGCGGCGCGGACCAACGTGTTCACACGCATCGCGCTCGCGCTCTACGGCGAGGTGCCCTGGCGGGCCGTACCCTACATCCCCGCGGAGATCATGCTGCTGCCGCGGTGGTTCGCGTTCCACGTCGAGAAGGTCTCCTACTGGTCGCGCACGGTGATGGTGCCGCTGTTTGTGCTGTGCACGCTCAAGCCCGTGGCGCGCAATCCCCGCGGGGTGAACATCCGCGAGCTGTTCACGACGCCGCCGCAGGAGGAACGGCACTATTTCCACCTGCCGAGCCAGGGGCGCGCGCTCGCGCGCCTGTTCTTCATGCTCGATCGGGTCTTCCGCGTGATCGACCCGCTGATTCCCGCGCCGATGCGCCGGCGCGCGATCGCGCGCGCCGAGGCCTGGACGCTCGAGCGGCTGAACGGGGAGGATGGGCTCGGGGCGATCTTCCCGGCCATGGTGAATGCGCTCGAGATGATGGTGCTGCTCGGCTACCCGAGCGACGATCCGCGGCGCGTCACGGCCAAGCGTGCGATCGAGAAGCTCGTGGTCGAGCAGGGCGATCGGGCCTACTGCCAGCCGTGCGTCTCGCCGGTGTGGGACACCGGGCTCGCCTGCCTGGCGCTGCAGACGGTCGGTGATGCCGAGAGCCTCGCCGCCGCGCGGTGCGGCCTCGACTGGCTGGTCTCCCGCCAGGTGCTCCAGACGGTCGGCGACTGGTGCGCGCGCCGGCCGGATGTGCCCCCCGGCGGCTGGCCGTTCCAGTACGGCAATGCGTACTATCCGGACCTCGACGACACCGCCGTGGTGGCCTGGTCGATGCATCAGGCCGGGCCGGCCGCGCCCTATGCGCATGCCATCGAGCGCTCGCTCGAGTGGCTGGTGGGCATGCAGAGCAGGAACGGCGGCTTCGCCGCCTTCGACGCCGACAACACGCACTACCGGCTCAACCTCATCCCCTTCGCCGATCACGGCGCGCTGCTCGACCCGCCGACCAGCGACGTGACCGCGCGCGTCATCACGATCCTCGCGCGCATCGCGCGGCCCGCGGACCGCGCCGTGCTCGCGCGCGCGCTCGAGTTCCTCAGGAGCGAGCAGGAGGCTGACGGCTCGTGGTTCGGCCGCTGGGGCACCAACTACATCTACGGCACCTGGTCGGTGCTGGTGGCGCTCGAGGCGGCGGGCGTCGGCGCCACCGACCCGATGGTGCGCCGCGCCGTCGAATGGTTCCTCGCCCGCCAGAACTCCGACGGTGGCTGGGGCGAGAGCAACGACAGTTACGATCGCGCGCGACGCGGTGGGCAGCCGTTCCCGAGCACCCCCTATCAGACCGCCTGGGCGGTGCTGGCGCTGATCGCCGCCGGGCAGCGCGACCACGCGGCGGTGCGGCGCGGCATCGAGTTTCTCCTCGATACCCAGGAGCGCGGGCTGTGGAGCCATCCGAGCTTCACCGCGCCGGGCTTTCCGCGGGTGTTCTATCTCAAGTATCACGGCTACGCCGCATTCTTCCCGCTCTGGGCGCTCGCGGCCTACCGCCATGGGAGGCCGCGGGCGCCTTGAACCGGGTGGGCATCGTCGCGGCGCTCGCATCCGAGGCTCGCGCGCTCGCCCCGGGGCATCGCGCCCTCGTCGCCGGCGGCGAGGTGCTCGAGCTCGAGGATGATGCGCTGCTCAGCGTGAGCGGCATGGGCTGGGATGCGGCGCACGCCGGGGCGGAGCGCCTGGCGCGGGCCGGGGCGAGCGCGCTTGCGAGCTTCGGCACCGCCGGGGCGCTCGACCCCTCGCTCGAGTGCGGTGCGGTGCTCGTGCCCCGGGAGGTGCGGGTGCTCGACGGTCCGGCGCTGCCGACCCACGCGCGCTGGCGCGAGGCGGTGCTCGCGGCCCTGCCGCGCGACTGTCAGGTCAGCGACGGCGCGCTGCTCACCAGTCGGGTGCCGCTCGGCTCGCGGCTCGACAAGGCGATCGCGTGGCGCGAGACCGGCTGTGTCGCGGTCGACATGGAAAGCGCCGCCGTGGCGCAGCTTGCCGCCGCGGCCGCCGTGCCGTTTCTCGTGCTGCGGGTGATCGTCGATACGGCCGCCGACGATCTGCCCGAGGCGGTGCTGGCGGCGAGCGGCGCCGGCGGCGTCGCGATCGGCCGGCTCGTGCTCGGGCTCGCATTTGCTCCGTTGAGCATCCCGGCCGTGCGCTCGCTCGCGCGGCGCTTTCGCACCGCCTGCGGCACGCTCACGCGTCTGGCCGAGCCGGGCCTGCCGGCGCGCCGCGCGCTCACCGCGCAGTACTGGATGGGGGCGCATTGAAGGCGCTGGTCACCGGCGCGACGGGTTTCGTCGGCGCGGCGCTCGCGCGCACGCTGCTCGCGGCCGGCTGGCAGGTGCGCGTGCTGGTGCGCGCCGGATCCGACCGGCGCAATCTGCGCGCAATCAGTGTGGAGAGCGCCATCGGCGATCTGACCGATGCGCCATCACTGCAGCGCGCCGTCGAGGGCTGCGAGGCAGTGTTTCATGCGGCGGCCGACTATCGGCTCTGGGTGCCGGATCCGCAGGCGATGTACCGCGCCAACGTCGAGGGCACGCGCAACCTGCTCGAGGCTGCGCGGCGCGCCGGCGTCAGGCGCATCGTCTATACCAGCAGCGTGGCCTGCATCGGTCTGCCGTCCGACGGCACGGCGGGCACTGAGGACACGCCGGTCTCGCTCGAGTCGATGGTGGGACATTACAAGCGCTCGAAGTTTCTCGCCGAGCAGGTGGCGCTCGAGGCGGCCGCCGCCGGCGCTCCGGTGGTGATCGTCAATCCGGCCGCGCCCGTAGGGCCGCGCGACATCAAGCCGACACCGACCGGGCAGATCCTGCTCGATGCCGCCCTGGGGCGCACGCCGGCATACGTCGACACGGGGCTCAACATCGTGCACGTCGATGACGTTGCCGCCGGGCACGTGCTCGCCTTCCATCACGGCCGCATCGGCGAGCGCTATATCCTCGGCGGGGAGAACCTGCCGCTGCGCGACATTCTGATCGCGGTCACGAGCCTCGCCGGGCGCTCACCGCCGCGCCTGAGGCTGCCGCACGGAGTAGTGTTGCCGATTGCCTATGTGGCCGAGGGTTTTGCGCGGCTCACCGGCAAGCCGACCCGGGTGACGGTTGACAGCGTGCGCATGGCGCGCAAGCGCATGTATTTCTCGAGCGCCAAGGCCGAGCGCGAGCTCGGCTACAGTCACCGGCCAGCCTCGCTCGCGTTCGCGGACGCGCTCGAGTGGTTCGGCGCACAGGGCTATCTCGCCGATGCGCCTCAGAACGGGTAGTTGATGCCCGTGAACACCGCGATGCCCTCGCTGCCCTCGCCGACGTCGACGTAGCCGACCACTGACGGCGGGGCGATGCCGCGAAAGCCGATGCCGACCACATTGTGCAGATGGTTGAAGGGCAGCGTGCTGTAGTGGTGAAAGACCCGTCCGGTGTCGAAGAAGGGCGTGACCTGGATCAGGATGTGGGTCGAGAGGGTGTTCAGGGAGAGCACCGTCTGGCGCAGCTCGAGATTGAACACGAACGCGTTGCGGTCGTAGAAGCGCGCCGTGCCGTAGCCGCGCAGTGGCTGCGAGCCGCCGATCGTGCTGGCATCTCCGCCGAGGCTGCTCAGCCCCCAGAACGGCACGTGATGGGTGGTCGGCTCGTAGCGCAGGTCGACGTGCGTGGCCACCGTGAGCCGGTGGGTCGGCGACCAGTAGAAGCGCCCGTCGACGCCGGCCTCGGTGAACAGCGAATCGTCGATCGACACGTTGCGGCTCGCGATCCCGCCGTAGGCCACCACGTCCATGCCGCTCGTCGGGATGACGATGTTGTTGCGCGTGTCATAGATCAGCGAGAGGCGGTCG
>JAKCEJ010000095.1 GCA_021838065.1 Pseudomonadota bacterium | reverse complement strand
CAGCAGGTCATGCGCGCCATGCGCGAAGCGCGGCAGGCTCACCTGGCGGCGCGACGGGAAATGATGGCCAAGATGGCGCGGGTGCTGAGCGCCGCTCAGATGGAGAAATTCAAGGTGCTCGTGCCGCCGCATCCAAAGTTCTGGATGCGCCGCATGGGGCCGGGGATGGGCATGGGCCCGCGGCGGGGCATGGGGCCGCCCGCCGGCCCGCCGCCTCCGGGTCCGACGAGCCACTGAGCGTGCCACGTCCTGCCCCGGTGAGCGCCCGTGCGGCTCATCGGGGCAGGGCGCGCAGTTCGTAGCGGCCATCCCGGTACGAGAGGCAGCTGCCCTGCTCGTACCACGCGCCGAGGACGATCCGCTGCACCGGCTGGCCGCCGATGAGCGCATCGTGCACCCCCGGCCTATGCGTATGGCCGTGGATGATGCACCCCACACGTGCTGCCCGAAAGGCGGCCTCAACGGCTGCGGGGTTGACGTCCATGATGCGAGGCTGCGTGCGCGCCGTATGCGCACGGCTGCCGGCCCGCGCCTCATTGGCGAGCAGCTGCCGCGTGGTGAGCGGCAGCGACAGGAATCTGCGCTGCCAGTCCGCGCCCCGGACAATCGAGCGCAATTCCTGGTAGGCGTGATCGTCCGTGCACAGCGCATCACCGTGGGTGAGCAGCACCCGCTCGCCCCCGAGGCGCACCACCACCGGATCCGGCAGCAGCCGGCAGCCGGTGCGCCGGGCGAACGCCTCGCCCAGCAGGAAATCCCGGTTGCCGTGCAGCGCGAAGCAGGCAACGCCGCCGGCGGTGAGCGCCGTTAGGGCATCAAGCACCGCGCCGCGCTCCGGCGCGTCATCGCCGACCCAGGATTCGAACAGATCACCCAGGATGTAGAGCGCATCGGCGCTCGTGGCCTCGCCGGCGAGGAATTGCAGGAATTGCTGCTCGGCTGCGCCCGCGGCGGCATCCAGGTGCACGTCCGAGACGAACAGGCAGCGCTGCGGCGCATCGAAACCCGACGCGGACCGCTCGCCCGTCACGGCTTCGGCGGCGGCGCGCCGGGAGGGCTTGCCGGGGGCGGCGGGGTCTTGGTCTTCGAGCCGTTCGAACCCGTCGTGCCGCCCGAGCCGCCCGCTGATCCGGTGCCGCTGGTGGAACCCGTCCCGCTGCTCGTTCCGCTCTCGGTGCTCGACCCAGCCCCGCTCCCCGGCACTGCCGCAGGCGTGGCGGATTGCCCCGGGGGCGCAGCGGTGGCGGAGGGGGTGGCGGGTGTGGGGGTGCTGCCCGGCGAGGCACCGGGCTGCAGCGGCGTGACGAGCGTGACGCTCTCGATCACCACCGGCTTCAGTGGCGCTTCGGACTTGAAGGGTCCAAACGCGCCTGTCGGCACCAGGCCGATGCGCTCCACCACGCTCATGCCCTGGATCACCTTGCCGAAGACTGTGTAGCCCCAGCGGGTCGGCAGCGGGTCGAGTTCCGGATTGTCGACGAGATTGATATAGAACTGCGAGGTCCCGGAATCCGGATCGATGCCCCGGGCGAGGCCGACCGTGCCGCGCTTGTTCTCCAGCCCGTTACCCGATTCATTGACGACGGGCGGACCGGTGGGCTTGAGCGCGTAAGGGGCCGTGGACTCGTGCCCGCCGCCCTGGATGACGAAGTTGGCGACCGCGCGATGGATGAGCGTATCGGTGTAGAAGCCGGTCTCTACGTAGCGCAGGAAGTTCGCCACCGTGAGCGGCGCGCGGTTCGGCCGCAGCTCGATGACGAACGACCCCATGTTCGTGGTGACGCGCACATCCGGGTTCGGCTGCGCGGATTGCGCGGGTGAGGTGGTCTGTGCAGCGGCCGGCGCGGCGCGCAGCAGGCCCGGAGCGACGGCCGCGAGCAGCATTGCCGCGGCGATGAACACGCGGCGCCGCGGCCAAGTGCAGTTCCGATCGAGCATTTGATCTCCCAGCGACTTGCACAGTCGCCTCATCTTAGCAGCGCCCGGCCAAACCCCGTACTATTGCCGGCCATGGCAGAGATGGACCGCACAAACGGCCGGACGTTCGCGCGCGGCGCGACCCGTTTCGCCCCCAGCCCGACCGGCGAGCTGCACCTCGGCAACGCGCGCACCGCGCTCTTTAATTTTCTGCTGGCCCGCCACGGGGGGGAGCGTTTCGTGCTGCGTATCGAGGATACCGACGCCGCGCGCAGCCGCCCTGAGCACATCGACGGCGTGCTCGCCGACCTCGCCTGGCTCGGACTGCAGTGGGACGCCGGCCCCGGCCGCGAGGATGCTCTCGGCCCGTATTTCCAGTCGCAGCGCGCTGCCCTGTACGCGCGGGAGTTCGCGCAGCTCGAGCGCCTGGGCGCAGTCTATCCGTGCTATTGCACGGCGCTCGAGCTGGAGGTTGCGCGCCGCACGCAGCGGGCCTCGGGGCGTGCGCCGCGCTACCCGGGCACCTGCCGGGAGCTTACCGAGAGCGAGCGGGAGCACAAGCGTGCTGCGGGGTTGCCGGCCACCCTGCGCTTTCGCGTGCCGGGCGGACGGCGTATCGAGTTCACCGATATGGTGCATGGGCCGCAGAGCTTCCTCTCGGACGATATCGGCGATTTCGTCATCCGGCGCGCCGACGGCTCGGCGGCGTTCTTCTTCTCCAATGCCTTGGATGATGCCAGCATGGGCGTGACACAGGTGTTGCGGGGCGAGGATCATCTGGCCAACACGCCGCGCCAGCTGCTGATCCTTGAAGCGCTCGGCCTGCCGGCGCCGCGCTATGGGCACATCTCGCTCATCCTGGGGCCCGACGGCGCGCCGCTCTCGAAGCGCCACGGCGCGGCGAGCGTGCGCGAATTCCGCGAGCGCGGCTATCGTCCCGAGGCGCTGGTGAATTACCTCTTCCGGCTCGGGCACTCGAGCCCCGAGCACGATCTGCTCGAACTCGAGGGCCTCGCGCGCGCCTTCGACGCGCACCACCTCGGCCGCGCGCCGGCGCACTTCGATGAGCAGCAGCTGCGGGTCTGGCAGAAGACCGCCGCCCACCGGCTCTCGGGCGCGCAGGCGCGCGCATGGCTCGGTTCGGTCGTGCCACCGGGCATCAGTGCGGCGGCAGCCGAGGCGTTCAGCGCCGCGGTGCTGCCGAATGTGGTGCTGCCGGAGGACGCGCAGCCGTGGGCCGCCATCGTCTTCGGCGCCGCGCCGGCGCTCGATGCAGAGGGCGAGACGATCGTGCGCGAGGCCGGGAGTGCGTTCTTTGCTGCGGCGGCGCGCGCCGCGGCGATGAGCGGCAATGATCTGGCGGCGATCGCGGGGGCCGCGCGCGCTGCGAGTGGCCGCAAGGGCGCGCAGCTGTACCGGCCGCTGCGCTTCGCCCTGACCGGCCTCGGCCACGGTCCTGAGCTCGCGCCGCTCCTTGCGGCGATGCCGGCCGGAGAGGCCGAACGGCGCCTGGCCCGCTTCGCGTGAGAGCCGGCGCCGGCGCGGAACATGCCATTGAACTGACAGCCATGATTCGAATCCACAACTCCCTCACCGCAGAGAAGCAGCCGCTCACGCCCATCGTGCCGGGCGAGGTCCGCATGTACGTCTGCGGCATGACGGTGTACGACTATCTGCACATCGGTCATGCGCGCATGATGATTGTGTTCGATGTGGTTGCGCGCTATGTGCGCCACAGCGGCTACCGGCTCACCTACGTGCGCAACATCACCGACATCGACGACAAGATCATCAAGCGGGCCGCTGAGAACGGCGAGCCGATCGAGGCGCTGACCGGCCGCTTCATCGCCGCCATGCATGAGGACTGCGCCGCCCTCGGCATCGTGCGGCCGGACTTCGAGCCGCGCGCCACGCAGCACGTGCCGGCCATCATTGCCATGGTGCAGAGGCTGATCGAGGGCGGCTACGCCTACGTCGCGCCGAACGGTGATGTGATGTACGCGGTGGCGAAGTTCCCCGCGTACGGCCGGCTCTCCGGCAAGCGCCTGGCGGATTTGCGCGCCGGGGCGCGTGTGGAGGTGGACGAGGCCAAGCGCGACCCGCTCGATTTTGTGCTGTGGAAACACGCCAAGCCGCACGAGCCGGCCTGGGATTCCCCGTGGGGGCGCGGCCGGCCGGGCTGGCACATCGAGTGCTCGGCGATGTCGGTCGAGCTGCTGGGCGCGCATTTCGACATCCACGGCGGCGGCATGGACCTGAAGTTCCCGCATCACGAGAACGAGATCGCGCAGTCCTGCGCGGCCACGGGCGAGCGCTTCGCCGAGATCTGGATGCACAACGGTTTCGTCAACGTCGACAACACGAAGATGTCGAAATCGTTGAGCAATTTCTTCACCGTGCGTGAGGTGCTGCCGACGCTGCGGCATCCCGAGGTGCTGCGCTACTTCGTGCTCTCGAGTCACTACCGCGGTCCGATCAACTACTCGCTCGAGCAGCTCGAGCAGGCGGATGCGGCGCTGCAGCGGCTGTACCTGGCGCTGCGCGCGCTCCCGGATGCAGAGCCCGCTGAATCGGCGCATGCGGGGCGGTTTCAGGCGGCGATGGACGATGACTTCAACACGCCGGAAGCGCTGGCCGTCCTGCAGATGCTGGCCCGCGAGATCAACGCCGCGCGCGATGCCGGTGAGCTCGCGCGGGCCGCGGCCCTCGGCGCGCGGCTGCGCGAGTTGGGTGGCGTCCTGGGCCTGCTTGGGGTTCCGGCGCAGCATTGGTTGCGGCTCGGCAAGCCAGCCAGCGCTGCGGCGGACACTGCGCACGCGCCCGCTGTGCTCGGTGACGCGGATATCGAGCAGCGGATTGCGGCCCGGACTGCGGCGCGCAAGGCTAAGAACTGGGCCGAATCCGATCGGATTCGCGACGAGCTGGCCGCCGCCGGAGTGGTGCTCGAGGACAAGCCAGGCGGAGTGACCGACTGGCGGCGCGCCTAGCCGGCGGCCCCGTTTCGGGCTCTGCGCGACGCTACGCCGCCGTGTTTAGCGGCGTTCCCGCGGCCGATGAACCGTTCGCATCGTTCGAGAATTGCTGTATTAAGAGCGTGAGTCCGGCTTCGCCGTGATGTCCGTGATGGACCGCCGCTGCGCGGGTGGGACTCGCCGCCGCGGAGGGGGTGGCCAGCTGACTGCGCAGCGCGGTGATGAGCGAGCTGCCCGCGCTTTGCGCCGGGCTCGCCGCGGCAGACTCGCCGCTGCAGGCGGTGGGCCAAAATCGGCTGCTCCCGGCAACCGAACGGATCATGCTGGCAACCTCACTATGGCGGCAGCCCGTGCGCGCCGGCTCCAGCCGTGGCGCGCTCGAGCCGTACTGTAGTGAGTTAGGCGCGGCCGGAGCTGTAACAGTGTGTGCGGTTGTGCGGCGCTTGGTTCACGCGGCAAGCGCTTGCCGCCGCCCAGGCCGCGGCGCAGCCGGCCCGCCTCAGCGCGCGGTTTCCGTGCGGCGGTGGAAGGCCTCGAAGGTATTGTGCATCAGCATGGCCACCGTCATCGGGCCGACGCCGCCGGGCACCGGCGTGATCCAGCCGGCGCGCGCGCAGGCGGACTCGAACTGCACGTCGCCCGTCAGGTGGCCGCTTTCCAGGCGGTTCATGCCGACGTCGATGACCACCGAGCCCGGCTTGACCCATTCGCCGGGTACGAGGCCCGGCTTGCCTACCGCCACCACGAGGATATCGGCCTGGCGGACATGCGCGGCCAGATCGGCGGTGAAGCGATGGCACACAGTGGTGGTGGCCCCCATCAGCAGCAGCTCGAGCGCCATGGGCCGCCCGACGATATTGGAGGCGCCGACGATGACCGCGTGCTGGCCCTTCATGGGCGCACCGATGTGCTCGAGCAGCTTGATGATCCCGTAAGGGGTGCACGGCCGGATGAGCGGGATGCGCTGCGCCAGGCGCCCGACGTTATAGGGGTGAAAGCCGTCGACGTCCTTGGTCGGGTCGATGCGCTCGATGACTGCCGTGGATTGAATCTGGTCGGGCAGAGGCAGCTGGACCAGGATGCCGTCGATGGCCGGATCGCGGTTGAGGCCGTCGATGAGGCTGAGGAGCTCGATTTCCGAGGTCGAGCGGGGCAGGTCGTGCGCGACGGAGCGGATCCCGACTTCCTCGCAGGATTTGCGCTTGTTGCGCACATACACATCCGATGCCGGATTGTCGCCGACTTTCACCACGGCGAGCGCCGGGCGCCGGCGGCCGCGGGCCGCCGCCGCCTCGATGGATGCCCGCACCTGCGCTTTGACCTCGCCGGCGAGCTTACGCCCGTCAATCACCTGTGCCGTCATCGAGCGTCTCAACCTGGACTCTTCCAGAATGCGCGCATTCTCGCATATCATGCGCTGCCGCCTGGACATTCCGGCCGCAGCGGCACCGATCGGGGCATGGCGCAGTCTGGTAGCGCATCTGCTTTGGGAGCAGAGGGTCGGGAGTTCGTTATGGGCACTGACCCGGGACTGTTCAGTTCTCGGCACTGATGGTAGCCTCCGGAAAGGAGTCATGGAGCGGGGCGATCTCCGATCCCCAACCTGCAATTCTTCGCTCGGGGTGTAGCTCAGCCTGGTAGAGCGCTGCGTTTGGGACGCAGATGCCGGAGGTTCAAATCCTCTCACCCCGATACCCTGTTTCTGCACCCTTCAGCAGGACAGCCGGAGCCAGCGAATGACTGGCCCACAAACTTCAATCCTCGCCTGGACTCAACACGGTGCGCCCGTCGACGATGAGCCCTTGGAGGAGCGCGCGCGCCGCGAGCCCCTCGCGCGGGTCGCTTTCGAGGCCAAGCGTAATTTGCCGGCGATAGACCTTGAAGTGGTCCCTACGCCTTCCCTGACGAACTTCTGTTTGAGAAGCTCGGCTTGGTCCGGCTGTCGGCGGCGACCTGCAATCTTCCGTGGGCGAAGGCGTGATGTCTTGTCCGAGAGCCGGATGCACGCACCGTGCCCGCCCGGTTCGATGAGCGAGATGTGGCAACGGAGCTATGGAGCCTCAATTGCGGCACCGCCAGACCAAAGGGGCGGCAACGGCTGCGAGGTTTCCTACGGTCGCCGCGGCACATCTCGACGCCACAAAGAAATCTGCCAGTACGGTGGATCGGACTGCGAAATTCGGTCCCGGCGGTGCAATCATGTCGGTGCCGAAATATCACCGGACGTGAAGGTGGCGGAACCGACAACAGTAGCCTTCCGGCCGGCAATTGCAGGGCTTGCAGCGTTCGGAGCGCGAAATTTATGCACCTAGCGCGTTTACGATCCGCGACGTACTTTCGCCGCTGTACTTCCAAAGGGTCGCGGGCTTGGCAAGCTCTCGCGTGTGATCGCCGTGCCATTGGCGGACTGCTGGTGCGTAATTCTCCCTTCCCTGGATTCAGCTCATAGGAGCCCGCCCGCAATAGACGACGCCGCCCTTGATGACGAAGTCCACTTTCGCCGTGACACTGATGTCGGCTATCGGGTCCCCGGGCATGGCGACAATGTCGGCGAACTTCCCAACGGTGAGTGCGCCAATATCGCCACGCCCGAGCAGCTCGGCTGCGACGCTGGTTGCGGCCTTGAGTGCGCGTACCGGCCGGATGCCTGCCGCCACTATGGCCTGAAATTCCAGGATGCCGTGGCTGAAGGGAAACATGCCGCAGTCGGTGCCGTAGGCGATGTTCACTTCGCTCTTCGCAATCAGGCGCTCGGATTCGACGATCTGTCCGTTGTCCCGGCTGAATTTCCATACCGCTTGGCAGGGCCGCGTGTGGGCGTGCAGTGAGTGCAGATCTTCCTGGGTCATTTGCATCGTGGGCACGACCCAGGTGCCGACCTTCTCGGCCATTGCAATCGCCTCGGCATCGATTAGATACGCGCGCTCGAGACTTCTGGCGCCGGCACGGATCGCCTGCCGGCCGCCTGCGGCGGCGTCGGTGTGCACGGCCACCGGCATTCCCAGTTGGCGCGCCGTAGCGACCAGAACATCCATTTCTTCATCGAACCAAGTGAGCCGTTCCGGATCGTCGCCGAGGCTGAAGTAACCTCCGGTATTCGTGGTCTTGATCCAGTCGCTGCCGAAAGTGTGCTCACGGCGCACCAGTGCTTTGATGCTGCCCGGATCGCCCGCGATTGCGGAGGCCGGCAGTGCGCAGCGGGAGCCGTAGAATCCGCGCAGGTCGCCGTGATCGCCTGACGCGCTGATGATGTGCGCGGCGACGATGAGCCGCGGACCGTCGACGATGCCGGCGGCAAGCGCGTTGCGCAGATCCACGGCCGGGAAAACGGGATCGGCACTGCCAAGATCCCGCAAGGTCGTGAAGCCGTAGCGCATGTATTCGCGGGCCGTGCTCAATCCCTTGAGCGCCTTGGCCGCGGATGATGCGAGCGTCTGCATGGGCAGATTGCCGGCATTCATCGTCAGGTGAACATGAGCCTCGATGAGGCCGGGGCTCACAGTCCGATCCAGCAGATCGATGAGCGGTGCACCGGATGGCCGGTGCACCGCGGGCGCGATCTCGCTGATGCGGTCGTTCTCGATGAGTATCTCCGCCGGGCCGGTCAGCCGGTCGGAGAGGACGGTGCCTCGGCGGAGATCTTGGTGGTGGGCAACGAGGGCTTGATCGGGGTGGCGCTGTTCATGGGCGGTGAGACCACTCTGAGCCGGGCCATCGTGCAGAGCGCTGGGTACGCGTACCGGTTGATCGGGCAGAAGCTCAAGGATGAATTCCACCGCAACGGCGAGCTGCAGCAGCTGCTGCGGCGCTACACGCAAGCGCTGCTGATGCAGATGGCTCAGACTGCAGTCTGCAACCGGCACTACTCCGTCGAGCAGCCGCTGTGTCGTTGGCTGCTGTTGTCTCTTGACCGGCTGCCCAGCAATCAGTTGGCCATGACCCAGGAGCTCATCGCGAACATGCTGGGTGTTCGCCGCGAGGGCGTCACCGAAGGCGCCGGCAAGCTGCAGAAAATCGGCGTCATCCGTTATATCCGCGGCCGCATCACGGTGCTGAACCGGCCGCGGCTGGAACAGCCGTGCTGCGAGTGCTCCGCGGTGGTCAAGAGGGAGATCGATCGCCTGCTGCCGGCTCTGGGCCCCACGCGCAGGCCCGCGGGGCGTAGATCCCTGGCGCGCGGTGCGCCTCATGATCGGTACGGCCAGAGTGCCCGAGGCCGACAGGTATCGGGCAAACAGGTCTGCTCAGGGCACCATCGCACGTATCAGACTGGCGATCTCGATCGTCGCGAAATTCGAGAACGTGTCGCAGACCGCGTAGGGCAGGATGATGCGCT
>JAKCEJ010000094.1 GCA_021838065.1 Pseudomonadota bacterium | reverse complement strand
ATCCGGCGACAGGCAGACGGTTTCAAATCAGATTATTAACCTATAAAATCGTCGCCCGCGCGACCCGTGAAGGACTCGCGGAACGACTATAACTCGTTCAAAAGTTGTTCTTTCCTCTGAAGCTCTTATTTCACCGGGGTACTATCGATGAATACGAAAGTTGCTCTTAGCGCGCTTGCCGCCGCAGTGCTCTTGACCGCCTGCGCCAAGCAGCCGTCCAGCCAGACGGCCGCGCCGGCCGCCGCGCCGCCGGCCTCCACCGCGCCGGCCCCCAGCACCACCACGCCGCCGGCCAGTTCCGAGACGGGTGCAGGGTCGTCCACTTCCGGCTCGAGCACCAGCTCCGGCAGCACCACCACCCCGCCGCCGGCCTCGGGCAACGGCTCTTCTTCGACCAATCCGCCGAAGAAGAAATAAGCAGTCGTCTTCGGGGCTTCAGCCCCGGCTGACTTCAGCTTCACACGACCCGGACGGTGCGCGAGAGCGCGCCGCCCGGGTCGTGTGTCTTGCGTTCGCGGCTCGCGTCAACCGTGGGCCGATTCGGCTCCGCCGTGCACCGCGAGCAGCGGCCGCAGGTAGGCGCCGGTATGCGAGCGCGCATCGGCGGCTACCTGTTCCGGCGTTCCGCTCGCGACGCTCTGCCCGCCGCCTTCGCCCCCTTCGGGACCCAGATCGATCAGCCAGTCGGCGCACTTGATGACATCGAGGTTGTGCTCGATGACGACGATCGTATTGCCCTGATCGCGCAGGCGCTGCAGCACTTCGAGGAGCTGCGCCACATCCTGGAAGTGCAGCCCGGTGGTGGGCTCATCGAGAATGTAGAGCGTGCGGCCCGCGGAGTGCTTGGCGAGCTCGCGCGAGAGCTTGACCCTCTGGGCTTCTCCGCCGGAGAGGGTGGCTGCATTCTGCCCGAGGTGCAGGTACGAAAGCCCGACGTCGCGCAGCGTCGCCAGCTTGGCGACGATCGCCGGCACGTTGGCGAAGAATCGCAGCGCCTCCTCGACGGTCATCTGCAGCACTTCGTGGATGTTCTTGCCGCGATAGCGGATTTCGAGCGTCTCGCGGTTGTAGCGCTGGCCGCGGCAGACATCGCACGGCACGTAGACGTCGGGCAGGAAGTGCATCTCGACGCGCAGCAACCCGTCGCCCTGGCAGGCCTCGCACCTCCCACCCTTGACGTTGAAGCTGAACCGACCCGCCTCGTAGCCGCGGGCGCGCGCCTCGGGCACCGCGGCGAACAGCTCGCGGACCGTGCCGAAGAGGTTCGTGTAGGTCGCGGGATTCGAGCGCGGCGTCCGCCCGATCGGGCTCTGGTCGATGTCGATGACCGCATCGATCTGCTCCAGGCCTTCGATGCGCTCGCACGGCGCCGCCTGTGCGCCGCCGGCCGTGAAGCGCTGCAGCGCGTGCCTGAAAAGCGTATCGATGATCAGTGTCGACTTTCCCGAGCCTGAGACCCCGGTGACGCAGGTCAGCAGGCCGAGCGGAATGTCCGCATCCACGCCGCGCAGGTTGTTTCCCGTGGCGCCGCGGATGCGGATCTGACGCTGCGGTGAGCCCGGCACGCGCGATCGCGGCACCTCGATGCGCCGCCGGCCGCTGAGGTACTGCCCGGTGAGGGACGCTTCGCTCGACTGGATCTGCACGGGAGTGCCGCGCGCGACCACCTGTCCGCCGTGCGCGCCGGCACCAGGACCGAGATCCACCACGTAGTCGGCCTCGCGAATGGCCTCTTCGTCGTGCTCCACCACGATCACCGTGTTGCCCAGGTCGCGCAGCCGCTTCAGCGTCGCCAGCAGTTTGCGGTTGTCGCGCGGATGCAGGCCGATCGAGGGCTCATCGAGGATGTACATCACACCGGTCAGGCCCGAGCCCACCTGGCTCGCCAGGCGGATGCGCTGCGCCTCCCCGCCCGAGAGCGTCTCGGCGCTGCGATCGAGCGTGAGATAGCGCAGCCCGACGTCGGCGAGGAACCGCAACCGGGCGAGCACCTCCCGCCCGATCTGCGCAGCGACTTCGCCGCGCCAGCCGGGCAGGTGAAGGCCGCCGAGGAACTCGATGGCCCGATCGATGCTGAGGCGGGTCAGCTCCGGCAGGTTCGTCTCGCCCACGAACACCCAGCGCGCCGTGAGGTTCAGCCGCGCGCCGCCGCACTCGGGGCAGATGCGCAGCCCGCGGAACCGTGCCAGCTCCGCGCGCACCGCATGCGAGTCGGTTTCCCGATAGCGCCGCTCGAGGTTGGGGAGGATGCCCTCGAAGGGATGACGCTTGCCGACGGCTTCGCCGGCGGTGCCGTAGCTGAAGGCGATCGCCTCGCTGCCGCTGCCGTAGAGCAGCACCTGGCGCACCGCCTCGGGCAGCTCCTGCCAGGGCGTTTCGACGTCGAAGCGATAGTGCCGGGCGAGTGACTGGATCAGGTGGAAGAAATGGGCATTGCGCCGGTCCCAGCCGCGCACCGCGCCGCCGGCCAGCGGCAGCTCCGGATGCGCCACCACGCGCTCCGGATCGAAGAACTGCTGGGTGCCGAGCCCGTCGCAGGCCGGGCAGGCGCCGAGCGGGTTGTTGAAGGAGAACATCTTCGGCTCGAGCGGCGGCACGCTGTAGCCGCAGATCGGGCACGCATGACCGCTCGAGAACAGCCACTCCCCGGCCGGGCGCGGCACATCCTCCTGCGCCTCCCCCTCGAGCAGCGTGACGCGCGCCACGCCGCCGGCGAGCGCGAGGGCCGTCTCGAACGACTCCGCCAGGCGCTGCTGCACGTCGGGCTTGACCCGCATGCGGTCGACCACCGCCTCGATGGTGTGTGTGCGCTTCGGGTCGAGATCGGGTGCCGCGGCGAGCTCGTAGATCCGCCCGTCGATGCGCGCCCGCACGAAGCCCTGCGCGCTCAGCGCGCGCAGCGTCTCCTCATGAGAACCCTTGCGGTCGCTCACCAGCGGGGCGAGCAGGGCGATAGGGCTGCCGGCGGGCAGCCTCAGCACCTGATCGACCATCTGGCTGACGGTCTGCGCGGTGAGGTCCTGGCCGTGAACCGGGCAGCGCGGCACGCCGGCGCGGGCAAACAGCAGCCGCAGGTAATCGTAGATCTCCGTGACCGTGCCCACCGTCGAGCGCGGATTGCGCGTGGTGGCTTTCTGCTCGATGGCGATCGCCGGGGAGAGGCCGGCGATGTGGTCGACGTCGGGCTTGTCCATCACCGAGAGGAACTGCCGCGCGTACGCCGAAAGCGACTCGACGTAGCGCCGCTGGCCCTCGGCGTAGAGCGTATCGAAGGCCAGGGACGACTTGCCCGAGCCCGATAATCCGGTGAGCACGATCAGCCGCTCGCGCGGCAGGTCCAGATCGATGCCCTTGAGGTTGTGGGTGCGCGCCCCGCGGATGCGAATTTCCTGCATGGCCATCCAGTGTACGCGCCTTGGGCCACGCCACGCTCGGCCGGTCCGGGACGGCATTTGTGCGCGACGGCGCGGCCTATCGCGCTTCGCGCCGAGGGCCGGGCCGTCTACAATGCCCTCCTTTTCCGGAGGGCATGCTCATGGCGCGTGGGGTCAATAAGGTCATTCTCATCGGTCATCTCGGCGCCGACCCCGAGACGCGTGCCATGCCTTCGGGCAGCTCGGTGGCGAATCTGCGCATCGCGACCACCGAGTCGTGGCGCGACAAGCAAAGCGGCGAGCAGCAGGAGCGTACCGAGTGGCACCGGGTGGCCCTCTTCGGCCGCTTGGCTGAGGTGGCGGGCGAGTACCTGCGCAAGGGCTCGCAGGTCTACATCGAGGGGAGCCTGCGCACGCGCAAGTGGCAGGACAAGCAGGGCAACGAGCGCTACAGCACGGAAATCGTCGCGAACGACATGCAGATGCTCGGCGGCCGCGGCGGTGCGGGCGGCGGCGCCGGAGCCGGCGCCGGCGCCGGCTCGGCTCCCCGGGAGAATGCCGAGTACGCCCAGCCCTCGGGCGGCGGGGGCTCGGGCGGGGGCTCGGGTGAGGGAACGGATTTCGACGACGACATTCCGTTTTAGGCTAGACCAATTTCATTTTTGTAGACAAAGGCCCCGGGAGACTGAGATCCCGGGGCTTTTCTGTTTGCAGGCTCGCCAGGTTCGCGCGCTACGGATATACGAAGTTCGTGCCGTTATTCGACCCAGTTCAAGAGCACCGCGTAGACTTCTGACGAAGAAACTCACCATTGCCCTGGATGAGCGCACAGCGGCATGGCTGCGCGTCCAGGCGGCCAAGCAGAGCCTGAGCGTCTCGCTTTCTCGGGGAGATGCTGTACCAGCAGATGACCGGTGCGCACGCGTAATAACGAGGCGATGCGCCGCTTCCTGAGTCAGCCGCCATTGGAGTTCGGCTGGGTTGGCGGTCGCCGTCCTGGGTGGGAGGATCTGCATGACCGGGACGCTCTTCGTCGATACTGACATCTTCGTCTACTCCCGGGACGCCCGGCAGCCGCACAAGCGCCCGCTCGCCAATGGCTGAAATATCGGTAGCGGGAGCAGCTGGGATGCCCGAGCGTTCCGGTGCTCACTGAGCATTACCATGCGATGACCCGCAACATGTGGCCCTCGGCCCCAGCCGCGATGGCGTGCGACTCGGTTGATGCGCTGTTCGCCTGGAATCCCCAGGCCGTCGATCAGACGCTGCTGCAGCGCGGACGGGCCGTTGAGGAGCGCGACAAACTGTCGTGGTGAGACAACCTGGTGGTCGCGCCCGCTCAGTCGCAGGCCTGTGCCGTACTGTTAAATGAAGACCGGCAGGGCGGCTGCACTTGCGGCGCGATCACCGTGCACAATCCGTTCAAGCGCGGTATTGCCGAGGCACACGCGCGCTGCGAGGCAACTCCGGTGGCTGTTCGCGTTACCGGTCGCGCGGCCGGCTGAAGCCCTCGGTCCTGGCGGAGGTTGCCAGCGTGCGCGGTGGCAGTGGCCGCTCGAAGCAGGCCGCCGGGTCCGATGAGTCATCACCGACGGCGATCGGTCATCGACTGCGGCGGCAAGCAGCTCTGCTGCCGTCATCCCTCGTATCCAGCCGGTCGAGACTGGGCCGCCAGACCGTGATTCCGCGAGCGTGCGAAAGCGAGACGTCTGGCGGGCTCGCTTCCCATAACCCACGGGCTCCTCGACCTATCTGCTGTGCGCTTGGTCATGCGGCCCAAACCCAGCGCCGAGCGCGGTCTACGGGCTCAGTGCGCATGAACGCTGGACCGGGCCGACCCCGAAAAACGTGCGGCTGTCCGGCCGCAGCGTGCCGGCTCAGCCGCTCCGATTCTACGGGGGGTCTTCCCTCGCAATCCCCAGCCCATCAGCGACTTACGTCTCAGCGTCGCCGCAATGACGGGCGACGCGCGCCAGTCCGTAGCCGTAAGCAAAGGATCACCCCGAGAACACAAGATGCCGGTGTTCTCCCTTCTCCCGGCGACAAATCAGGGGGTCGCGCGAGCGCCCATCTGGAGTGCCGCGAGGAACTGTTCCGAAATACAGCCCCGGCGATGGCTGACCCGCCGAGTGAGAGGGCCGTCATGATCAATCGCAGACCTCAGCCACTCTTGGGCCCGCCTCCAGTACACTCAATCTAATCTATCAGGGAGCGTGGCCCGAGAAAGCGGCCGATTTCAGATCCGACTCCGAGCGAGCCACATGGCTGACCTGTCTCCTGCGAGGATCTACATACAGACTGCCGGCAACGCGCGCGTCCCTTACTTTCAGGTGCCGCCCATCGCGGCCGGCGGACGAGCCGATCTGTACGTCTTCGAACACCGCTCAGTCGAGGCCGGCAGCCTCACGGCTCACTCCTTCGACGCGGATATTCTGATGCTGCCGGTGGGGAACCGAGCCGTACGCTTTCACAGCCGGCTCAACGGACGCAGGCTTTCGGGCCTGATCCAGCCGGACCGCTTCCGGTTCCTGGCGCGCGGCGACACACTCTCCACGTGCTGGAACGCTCCTCTGCAAGGGCTGTTTCTCACGCTGACTCCGGCATTGATGGCACAGGCGCTCGGCGATGACATTGACGGCCGCCCGATGGAGCTCGTCTCGAATATCCTGCCGCATCAGGATGACGTTCTCTGTCACCTCCTGAAGTCCGTCGCGCTCTACGTCGCGGGTCCACGCATCGGCGGGCGACTGTTCGAGCAGTCGTTGTTGATCGCGACCGCTATTCACGTCCTGACTTGTTACTCCTCGGGGCGAAGATCGGCGGGCCCGGTGCGGCCTCTGCCCCGATGGAAGCTCACGCGCCTCGCCGAATACATCCAGGCGAACCTTGGCCGCGACCTGCATCTGAAGGATCTCGCGGCGGTTGCCGGACTCAGTCCATACCATCTGGCGCGTGCCTACAAGGCCTCGACAGGACACAGTCTCTGGCAGGACGTCCTCGAGAGCCGCATCAGACAGGCGCGCCGGCTCATCCTCGCCCACGCGGACCTGCCGCTCGCCACGATCGCCAAAGACTGCGGCTTCGACTCATATCACCAGTTCATCGCGGCATTCCGCAAATTCTGTGGACTGCTGCCGAGCGAATACCGCAACTCCGTGCATTCCAGCTGACTGCTGCAGCGCACAGCAAAAAACAACACTCCGCAGCAGGAAACTGCAGTCGCAACGCCCGTGCCTGATTGAAACCGGGCGGGGCGTCTTGCCATCATGCAAACCGCAATCCGAAGCGCGGCGCTCACCAGAGTGCTGCCCTTCGGCCGGGCCTCTCGCCGGATCGTAAGGTCAAGTGCGTCGACCATGTGGATGAAACAACCATGAGTGCCGCTCTCGCAGCGTTCGCCGTGACCATGCGCCAACAGTCGCGCAGACTGATCCTGCCGCCTGTCATCCTGCTTGCGACATTGTGTGTGTCCGCCAATGCTGCGGCTCAATATGTCCCGATGCCGAATCTGGCAAGCGCTCGTCAGACGCTCGTCTCGGAGCTCTCACGCGACAGCAACACGGATCTCGTCTACGTCAATATGCGCAACCGCAAAGCTGATCCAAACGGCTATTCGACCGAGATCACCTACACCAGCACCAACCCGACGATGCCGGGAAAGTACGCGATTATCTTCTGGAGCATTCTGACCGACACCATCGCCGTATCCTATGTTCCCGGTTACCCGCTGCCGGGGAACGCTTACGCTGAGCCAGCGTGGAAGATATCCTGGACGGATTACTTTCAGATGCACCACTATTATTACCAATGGTCTGGATGGACGCAGGCCGATGCGCAGAGCATCGCCTGGGCCATCAGGACGATAGCGCTCGACGCTCGCAACGGCATGCAAGCCGACATTGACGCGGACCTGGTGCGATTCAAGCAGACCTGCCAGGCGTGGCGCTCACTGCCGCCCATGCCGCCGGATGCTCGCTCCCATGCACTCCTGGCGCAGCAGGCTTATCAGGCTGGCCAAATGGGCGCGGCGGTCGACAACTACTATGTGACGCTGAAGGAATATCCATGCTGGCCATCGGGCCAGTTCAATTTGGCGATGTTACAAGGCGCTGCGCATGCCTATCCCCCCGCGATCAACCATATGAAGAAATATCTGCAGCTGCTTCCCAACGCCCCGGATGCGCAATCGGCAATGAATGACATTGCCGAATGGACCGCCGCCATGGGGCACTGAGTCTTGCGGGGCCAAGCATGCTGAAGATTCTCGCAGTATCGGTTCTCTTGAGCGCCGCGTGTGTCGTTGCGTCGACACCGTGTCTTGCGCAGGACTTCAACAATTGGGAGGAATTCGCCAGCTGGTGCACCTCCACGGGCGGAACCCCGTTGCCCGATCCGCCGCGCTGCGTTCCTCCGAGCTCCGGTGCGGCTTCGGCTGGCACTAATCCGGCCGAACAGAGTGCGGCTGCGATCGGTACTGCAATCGGCAAGGCAATCGTTCGCTCGATCCAGCTTGGCGCGCTGCATCGTCAGGAGGCCGCAGAACTGCGTTCCCGCGAGGAAGCGAATATGGCCGCAGAGCACGCCCAACAGGCGAGGCATGACGCCCGGCTCAAGCAACAGGAGGTGAATTCACTTGCGGGAACCCTTAAGTTTTCCTCAAACGATCCGCAGTTGAACGGGGCGCAGACCCAGAGCGCTCAACTGAATCCCGGCGCAACGACTGCCGCCGCGCGCGCGCTTCGGGCTGTCCCGAACGAGGGTGCCATTCCGTCAGCTACCGCGATGGGGCAGCTCTCGAACAGTGCTTCGGAGACGACCGGTCAGCTCTTCGACAACGGTCTTGGGCAGAGCGATGCGCGCCCGGCAGCCGTGTCCGGTGGCCTGGCGGCGCCTGCGGCCGTGCCCGTCGAGGCGGTACGCGAGGACGTGTTTCCAGGATTGTCCCAGGCGGACTGGGGAAGGCTTGAAGGGAGCAAGGAGGGCGGAGCGCTAATACAGCATGCGCAAGGTCTCCTCGCCGAGCGCGATGCGCTCGATCAGAAAGTGGACACCCTCCGGCAGCAGTCCAATCCATCGGCGCAGGCGCAGCACGAGCTCATCTCCGCGATCCACAAGCAAGCGGACGTGAAGAATCAACTCTCGGCGCTCCAACCCCAGGCGCAGCAATTGATCTACAGGGCGGTGCTCGACAAATGACGAACATTCAACGAGATGCCTCGATCGCCGTCATCGCACGTCTGCATGGAGCCAACGGGGGGCGGCAGCGCAGTGGCTATGGGCGTTGGGCGGCATGGGCCGTCACGGCCGTGCTCATGGGAGTCATCCCGCAGTTCGCGAGGGCACAAGAGGCCTGTCCGACCAATGCGCACGTCACGCGAGTGGAGCAGAGGGGAAATGTCGTGACGCTGCACTGTGCGTGCAACGCCGGGTACCAGGATATCGGCGGGCAATGTCGGCCGCCACCGGGACTCGACCGGGAGCTTTCCCCGAAGCTCAATCCGACGATGGATCCAGATATTCAACACGGTCTCAACCGGCAGGCCGAGCGCATCGCGCGGCAGAAGGAAGCGGAGCGTCAGGCGGAAATCGCCGCCTGCGTGAAGAAATACGAGGCGCACATGAGTGCGGCCCGGTGGATTGACGATAACGAACGCATCCTTCACATCTGTTCCGAGCACGTCGCAACGATCGCGGGCGTCAGAGGGTGACGGTCGTGACATGCCGCACGGGGGGTCGACCGCGAACAAACTCCATGGGTCCTGCATGACAGGGACTGCCTAGGTCGATGCTGATGTGGCGCCGGAGCGCTCAATCAGCGCCAGCGGGGGCATGGGGCGACGCGCGGTTGCAGCGTGCTAGCCCG
>JAKCEJ010000093.1 GCA_021838065.1 Pseudomonadota bacterium | reverse complement strand
CACCTCCGCGCCGAACGGGAACGCGCGGACACGCATGTAGTCGACCGAGACACCTTCGGCCGCAAGCAACGCGAGCGCTTCGCGCACCGCGCTGTCGCCGCTGCCGACTGACACGAGGCCGACCTCACGCCCGGCGCCTTCGATCAGCGCCCGCGGCACGTATGTCTTGGCCGTCTGCCACTTCTTCATCAGCCGGTCGAGGACCAACTGGTAGTCGTGCGCGTCCTCGGTATACGTTCCAAACTGCGTGTGGCCGGAGCCGCGCGTGAAATACGCGCCCTTCGGGTGCACGCCAGGCAGCGTCCGCCACGGAATGCCGTCGCCATCGGTATCCAGATAGCGGTGGAATTTCTCCAGCTTCTCGATCTGCTCGCGGCCGAGCACCTTGCCGCGGTCCGGCCGGTACGCATCGTCCCACTGGAACTCCGGACACATCCAGTCGTTCATGCCGATGTCGAGGTCCGAGAGCACCATCACCGGCGTCTGCAGGCGCTCGGCAAGATCGAACGCCTCGACCGCCATGGTGAAGCACTCCGCGGGATTGGCCGGATAGAGACACACGTGCCGCGTGTCGCCGTGCGAGGCGTAGGCGCAGGCCATGAGGTCACCCTGCTGGGTGCGGGTCGGCATGCCGGTGGAGGGACCGACGCGCTGGACATCGAACAGCACCGCGGGCACCTCGGCATAGTAGGCGAGGCCGAGAAACTCGTTCATCAGCGAGATGCCGGGTCCGGAGGTCGCGGTGAAGGCGCGCGCGCCGTTCCATGTGGCCCCGAGCACCATGCCGATCGCGGCAAGCTCATCTTCCGCCTGGATGAAGGCGAAGCGCTTCACGCCGCTCGCCGCATCGACGCGCAGACGCTCGCAGAAACCCTTGAAAGCGTCCATCAGCGAGGTCGAGGGCGTGATCGGATACCAGGCCGCCACCGTGGCGCCGGCGAACACGCAGCCGAGCGCCGCCGCGGTGTTGCCGTCGATCATGACGTGGCCAGCGGTGCGGGTCATCGGCTCGATGGCGAGCGGCAGCGGGCAGGGGAAGTGCTCGCGGGCGTAATCGAAGCCCAGCTGCAGCGCCTTGACGTTGCTCTCGAGCAGCTGCGGCTTCTTCGCGTAGGTCTCCCCGAGCAGCTCGCGCATGCGCGCCAGATCGAGGTTGAGCAGCGCCGCGAGCACGCCCGCGTAGCAGATGTTCTTCAGCAGGATGCGCGTGCGCACCCCGGTGAAGTTCTCGTTGCACATCCTGGCGAGCGGCACCCCGAGCACCGTGATGTCCGAGCGCGACAGCAGCACCGGGCGCGGCCAGGTGGAGTCGTACACCAGAAAGCCGCCGGGGGCGAGCTCGCGCACGTCGCGCGCGTAGGTCTCGGGATTGAGCGCCACCATCAGCTCCACCGAGCCGGAGCGTGCCAGATACCCCGCGTGCGAGACGCGGATCTCGTACCAGGTCGGCAGCCCCTGGATGTTCGACGGGAAGAAGTTCTTGCCCATCACCGGCACGCCGCTTCTGAAGATGGACTTCATCAGCAGCGTGTTGGCGCTCGCCGAGCCGGTGCCGTTGACCGTGGCGATCTTGAGCGTGAAATCGTTGATGCGGCTCGGTGCGGATGTAGCCATGGCTGTCATTGCGCGTGGGTCGGGAAGGGCCGGGCGGGGGCGCTCGGATCAGGCGATCTTGGGCTTGCGCGCCTCGAGCACGCGGGCTTCATCGGCCGCGTGCGGCCAATGGAGGTGGGATTTCTGCATGTCCCAGGCGGCCGTCGGGCAGCGCTCGGCGCACAGCCCGCAGTGCACGCAGAGGTCCTCGTCCTTGACCATCACGCGGCCGGTCTGCGGCAGGGCCCCCGACACGTACAGCGGCTGAGCGAGATTCTGGGCCGGCGCCTTCAGGCGCGTGCGCAGCTGCGCTTCCGCCCCGTTCCCAGTGATGGTCAGGCAGTCGACCGGGCAGATGTCGATGCAGGCGTCGCATTCGATGCACAGCTTCGCGGCGAACACGGTCTGCACATCACAGTTGAGGCAGCGCTGCGCCTCCTCGGCCGCCTGCTCGGCGGTGAAGCCGAGCTCCACTTCGATGTTGAGCTTCTTGAAGCGCTCCTTGAGCGAGACGTGCGGCATCAGGCGCCGCTCGATCGGCGCGTAGTCGTTGGCGTAGGACCACTCGTGCATGCCCATCTTGCGGCTGCTCAGCGTGACCCCCGCGGGGAGCCGCTCGCCGAGCGGCTCATCCTGGCAGTGGCGGTGGATCGAGATCGCCGCCTGATGGCCGTGCTCGACGGCCCAGATGATATTCTTCGGACCGAACGCCGCATCGCCGCCGAAGAACACCCCCGCCCGGGTCGACTGGAAGGTGCGCGGATCGACCACCGGCACGTCCCATTTGTCGAACTCGATGCCGAGGTCACGCTCGATCCAGGGAAAGGCGTTCTCCTGCCCGATCGCGAGGATCACGTCGTCGGCCGGCAGGAACTCCTCGCCGGTGACCCGCTCGGAGAGGATGCGCCCGCGGGCATCGAGCTCGTATTCCATGCAGTCGAACCGCATGCCCTTGAGCCGCCCGCTCTCCACGACGAACGCCTTGGGGGCGCGGTTGACGAGGATCTCGACGTGCTCCTCCTCCGCGTCCTCGAGCTCCCAGGGCGAGGCCTTGAAGAAGCCCCGCGGCTTGCGCGCCATGACCTTGACCTGCCGCGCCCCCAGCCTGAGGCTGGTGCGGCAGCAGTCCATGGCGGTGTTGCCGACGCCGATGATGAGCACGCGCTCGCCGATGTGCCCGATGTGCCCGAAGGCGACCGACTCGAGCCAGCTGATGCCGATGTGCACGTTGGCGGCCGCCTCATCGCGGCCCGGCAGGCGCAGCTCCTTGCCCTTCGGGGCGCCGGAGCCGACGAACACCGCATCGAAACGGCCGTCCTCGAGCAGCGCGCGCAGGCTCTCGACGGAGGTGCCGAGGCGCAGGTCCGCCCCCATGCCGAGGATCATGCCGATTTCCTCATCGAGCACGCTCTCGGGCAGGCGGAACGAGGGGATGTTGCTGCGCATCAGACCGCCGGGCACGCCGTAGCGCTCGAACAGCGTGACCTCGTAGCCGAGCGGCAGCAGATCGTTGGCCACGGTGAGGGATGCGCAGCCCGCGCCGATGCACGCGACGCGCTTGCCATTCTTGACCTTCGGGATCTTCGGCAGCCGGGTGGCGATGTCCTCGCGGTGGTCGGCTGCAACGCGCTTGAGGCGGCAGATGGCCACCGGCTTCTCTTCGACCCGGCCGC
Source organism: Pseudomonadota bacterium (assembly GCA_021838065.1). Lineage (GTDB taxonomy): Bacteria > Pseudomonadota > Gammaproteobacteria > Steroidobacterales > Steroidobacteraceae > 13-2-20CM-66-19. The sequence continues at coordinate 5,975 of JAKCEJ010000093.1, read as the reverse complement.
GCCGGCAGGCCGGCTCGCAGGGGCGGTCGCAGACGCGGCCGAGAATGCCGGGGAAGACGTTGGACTCGCGATTGACGAGGTACGCCTCGGTGAAGCGTCCCTGGGCGATGAGCCGGATGTATTCCGGCACGTCGGTGTGGGCCGGGCAGGCCCACTGGCAGTCAACCACTCGATGGTAATAGTCGGGATGCGAGGTGTCGGTGGCGTCCACGATGTCCGAGGGTTGGCGAAAGATGCACAATGATAGTGCAAGCGGGCCGCCACCCCCTAGCCGTCCGCGCGCCGGGCGGCGAGAAACGCCGTAAATAAAAAAGGCCGGAGGGTTTTAAGACGCCGTCCGGCCCCGAAGGTTTCAAGACCCCCGTACGCGGGCGCGATTGTGCGCACCGTGTGCCTCAAAATGCAAATCCTTCCCTCTACCGGACGGAACTTGACAGCGCCGCCGCCGGGGACTAGCGCTCGCGCAGGCACGCCCGCCGCGCCGCCGGAGGATACAATGGCGCGGATTTCCCACGCGGGCGGCAGGATGAGCGAAGAATCAGCGACCGATTTCGGCTATGAGCGCGTGCCCTGGGCGCGCAAGGCCCGGCTCGTGCGCGGCGTGTTCGACTCCGTTGCGGGCCGCTACGACCTGATGAACGACCTGATGTCCGGCGGCGCTCACCGGCTCTGGAAGCGCTTCACGCTCTCGCTCACCGGGCTGCGCCCGGGGCACAGCGCCCTCGATGTGGCCGGCGGCACGGGCGACTTGGCCGCGGGGCTTGCCCGGCAGGTCGGCGAGCGCGGCCGGGTCATCCTGAGCGACATCAATGCCGCGATGCTCGAGCGGGGCCGGGACCGCCTGACCGACCGCGGCGTGCTCGGCAACGTCGAGTACGTCCAGGCCAATGCCGAGCGGCTGCCGTTCCGCGACGACAGCTTCGAGTGCATCACCATCGGCTTCGGGCTGCGCAACGTCACCGACAAGGCCGCCGCGCTCGCCTCGATGCGCCGGGTGCTCAGGCCCGGCGGACAGCTGCTGGTGTTGGAATTCTCCCGCCCCGTGGCCCCGGGCCTCGCTCCCCTTTACGACGCGTATTCGTTCCGCATCCTGCCGCTGCTCGGCAAGTGGGTGGCACAGGACGAGGCGAGCTACCGCTATCTGGCCGAATCGATCCGCATGCATCCGCCGCAGGAGAAGCTGCTCGAGATGATGCGCGCGGCGGGGCTCGAGGGCTGCCGCTACCACAATCTCTCTGGCGGCATCGTCGCCGTGCACCGTGGCTACAAGTACTGAGCGACCCTCCATGCTGTCCACGGCGCTCGAGAGCCTCCTCAATCGCGGCCTGCCCCGCTCAGTGCGCGCCCGAGCGCTCTGCGCCGAGCTCGGCGGCCGGCGGCTCGCCGTGGAGGCGCCCGCGGTGGCGCGCCTCGTGATCGAGTCCGACGGGGCGGCGCTGCGCATCCGGCGCGGGGAAGCGCCGGCCGATGCGTCGATCGTCGGCGGCCCGCTGAGCCTGCTGATCGTCGGCGGCGGCCTCTCGCGCGAGCCGATCACGCGCGGCGAGGTCGAGATCCGCGGCGATGCGGACGTTGCCGAGAAATTCCAGGAGCTGATGCGCCTGCTGAGCCCGGACCTCGAGGAAGAGCTCTCGCTCGTGGTGGGTGATGTGCCCGCGCACCGGATCGGGCGGCTCGCGCGCGGCGCGGCCGACTGGACCGGCAGGGCCGCCGCAACTCTGTGGCGGGATCTGGGCGAGTACGCGAGCCACGAGCGGCAGGATCTGGTGCCGAGGCCGGAGGGCGAAGGGTTCCTGCGCGGCGTCGACGGGCTGCGCGAGGACGTCGACCGGCTCGCGGCCCGCCTCGAGCAGCTCGAGCGTCGAGCGGCCGCACCGTGACGCCGGTGCGCCGGCCATGAAGCTGCGGGTCATCGGACGGCTCGTGCAGATTCAGCGCGTGCTCCTGAAGCATGGCCTCGACGACTTCGTGCGCGCGACGCACCTGTACCGGCCGCTGCGCTTCCTGTTCTTCCTCTCGCCGTGGATGTGGCTGCGGCGCGGCCGCTCCGCCCCGCGCGGGGAGCGGCTGCGCCTGGCGCTGCAGGAGCTCGGACCGATCTTCGTGAAATTCGGTCAGGCGGTCTCCACCCGGCGCGACCTGCTGCCGCCGGATATCGCCGAGGAGCTCGCCAAGCTCCAGGACCGCGTGCCGCCGTTCCCGGCGGCGCTGGCGCGCGCGACGATCGAGCGCAACCTCGGCCGGCCGATCGCGCAGATCTTCGCGAGCTTCGAGGACGAGCCGCTCGCGGCCGCCTCGATCGCGCAAGTCCACGCCGCGCGGCTGAACAGCGGCCGCGAGGTGGTGGTGAAGGTGCTGCGGCCCGGCATGCGCGAGCGCATCGAGCGGGACCTGGAGGTGCTCTACACGCTCGCGGGGCTGGGACAGCGCTATTGGCGCGAGGCGCGCCGGCTGCGACCGAGCGAGCTGGTGCAGGAGTACGAGAAAACCATCCTCGATGAGCTCGACCTGATGCGCGAGGCGGCCAACGCCACGCAGCTGAAGCGCAATTTCGCCGGCTCCGATCTGCTCTACGTGCCGGAAGTCTTCTGGGACTTCTGCCGCACCGACGTGATGGTGATGGAGCGCATCCACGGCATCCCGATCAGCGACATGGCGCGGCTGCGCGCGCTCGGCACGAATTTCGAGCGGCTCGCCGAGAACGGCGTGCGGATCTTCTTCACCCAGGTGTTCCGCCATAATTTCTTCCACGCGGACATGCACCCCGGCAACATCTTCGTGCTGGCGGACGACCCCGAGCGGCCGCGCTACGCGGCCATCGACTTCGGCATCATGGGCACGCTCGACCCGCGCGATCAGCACTACCTGGCCGAGAACTTCCTCGCGGTGTTCGAGCGCAACTACCGCCGGGTGGCGGTGCTGCACATCGAGTCAGGCTGGGTGCCGCCGCAGACGCGCATCGATGAGATGGAGTCGGCGATCCGCACGGTGTGCGAGCCGATCTTCGACCGGCCGCTCGCCGACATCTCCTTCGGCCACCTGCTGCTGCGGCTGTTCGAGATTTCCCGCCGCTTCAACATGCAGATCCAGCCGCAGCTGATGCTGCTGCAGAAGACGCTGTTCAACGTCGAGGGCCTCGGCCGGGAGCTGTATCCGCAGCTGGACATCTGGAGCACCGCGACGCCGATCCTGCGCGAGTGGATGCGCGAGCGCGTGAGCGTGCGGCGGCTGGTGAAGAACCTCTGGCGACAGCTGCCGGACGTGGTCGAATCGCTGCAGAGCCTGCCGGGACTGCTGAAGGAATCCGTGCGCCGCGTGCACGAGCCGGAGACTCACCCGGAGGTGACCGGCATGAATCAGCTGCGCGAGGCGCTGCGCGCCTCGGCGCGACGGCGCGATGCGGTCACGGGCGCCTCGGCAGTGCTGCTGGCGGGGCTGGTGTGGCTGGCGCTGAATGCGGCGGCCTGGCCCGGCTGGGCGCTCGCCGCCGGCGGCGCCGGCGCTCTGTTCGTGGTTTACCGCTGGCAGTAGCGACGGCTACCCGGGGCGTCGCTCAGCCGCCCTCGCCGGCGCGGCCCTCGAGCCACATGGCGCGCGACAGCGGCCGGTTGGCGTAGGGTGTCTGGAGCACCACCAGCGTTGTCATGCTGATGCTCGGGTGGACCCTGAGCACCCGGTCGAGCACCGCCTCCAGATGACCCACCGACTGGGCGATGACGCGCAGCGAACCGGAATCCTCACCCGCGAGGCGCCGGTAGTCCAGCACCTCCGGAATGGCCGCCAGCACCTGCCCGACGCGCGAACAGATGCCGCCGTCGCAACGCAGGCGGATCACGGCCTCGATGAGGTAGCCGACTTTCGCCGGATCGACCTCGGCACGGTACCCGCGGATCACGCCCGCATCCTCCATGCGCTTGACCCGTTCGGCGACCGCGGGCGCCGACAGCCCGACGTGCCGGCCGAGCTCGGCATAGCCGAGGCGCGCATCCGCCTGCAGCCGCTCCAGCAGCTGCCAGTCCTTGGGATCCAATTCGAGCTTCGGTTCATAAGCCATGAAGCCTCCTCGGGCGCGTATTCGATGGCGCGAATGGGCAATATAATCACGATCCGTATTCAGCGCCAGGAGCCGGACCACTAGGATAGCGGCCACGATGCGTCCTGCATGGCGGGCGAAAGCGGCGCGAGCCGCGGCTCATCGCCGCACGGGATGCGCCGATCCGCCCGCTCCGATCGACCCAAGAAGCCCGATGCACCAACCCGGCCACCTCGACGCCCGCGCCTTGTTTTACGCCAGCGTCGCCGTGCTCACCTGGTCCTCTGCGTACGCGTCGATCGCCTACGCCCTCGCGGCGTTCACGCCGGGTGAACTGGCATTCGCTCGCCTGCTGATCGCCTCAGGCCTGTTTCTCGCCTACCTGCGCCTGCGGCGCATCGCGCTGCCGCCGCGCGCCGCCTGGCCGCCGCTGCTCGCGCTCGGGGTCGCGGGGCTCGCCGTCTATCACCTGTGCCTGAATCTCGCCGAGACGCGCATCGCGAGCGGCACCGCGGCAATCCTGACGGCGCTGGTCCCGGGCGCCACGGCGATCGCCTCGGCGCTGTGGCTGCGCGAGCGGCTGACGGCGCGGACCGTGAGCGGGCTGGCGCTCGCGCTCGCCGGAGTCGTTCTGGTGGTCCTGGCCAGCGGCAGGGGCATGCTCTTTCAGCCGCGTGCGCTGCTGGTGCTGGTGAGCGTGCTCGCCTCCGCGGTGTATTTCACCGGCCAGAAATCCTGGACGCAGCGCTACGGCGCCGAGGCGGTGACGGCGGTGACGCTGCTCGGGGGCGCCCTGGGCGCAGCGCCGTTCGGTCTAGGCCTGCCGCAAGCGCTCGCAGCGGCGCCGCCGTCACGCTGGGCCGCGCTGCTCTGGTTGGCCGTCGCGCCGACATTTCTCGGCTATCTCACCTGGAATCTGGCGATCCACCGGGCCAGCGTGACCCGGGTGTCGAGCTTCATCTACTGTTCCACGCCGCTCGCGGTGCTGATCGGGTGGCTGTGGCTCGGCGAGAGGCCGGGCCCGCTCACGCTCGCCGGCGGCGCGGTGGTCATCGCCGGCGTTATGCTCGCCAGTACGCGCGGCCGGCGCGTCGCCCGGACTGCACCCGCCTCACCCCAAGAGGCCTGAATGAGGAGACCGACGGTCATGTACGCGCTCTACATCGCCAACAAGAACTACTCATCCTGGTCGCTGCGCCCCTGGATCCTCATGCAGACCCTCGGCATCCCGTTCGAGGAGCGGCGGGTCCCCTTCGGCCAGAGCGCGAACCCGCATGATTTCCACACGTTCTCCCCGAGCGGCAAAGTGCCCTGTCTGCATGACGGCGCCGCGGTGGTTTGGGACTCGCTCGCCATCGTCGAGTACCTGGCCGAGCGCCACGCCGGCGTGTGGCCGGGCGATCCGCTCGCGCGGGCGTTCGCGCGCTCGGCGGCCGCCGAGATGCACTCGGGCTTCGCCGCGCTGCGCCAGGTCTGCGGCATGAGCTGCGGGGTGCGGGTGCGCCTGCACCGTATCGATGCGCCGCTGCAGCGCGACCTGGCGCGTCTGCAGGAGCTGTGGCAGGAGGGCTTCGCCCGCTTCGGCGGACCGTACCTCGCCGGCGCCGACTTCAGTGCCGCGGACGCGTTCTACGCGCCCGTGGCATTTCGGATTCAGACCTACCGGCCGCCGCTCGCGCCGGCGGCCGAGGCGTACGCCGAGCGGCTGCTCGCTCTGCCGGGGATGCAGAGCTGGTACGCGGCGGCGCTCGCGGAGACCTGGCGCGACGAGGAGCACGACCGCGAGACACTCGCGGCCGGCACGGTGACCGAGGATCTGCGCCGCAGCGCCGCGCGCTAGGCCGCGACCGCTCAGAGCGCGTAGACGAGGTTGACCGTCTCGGTGGAATCCAGATGCGTGATGCCCGGCGCCGGGTTCGTGTTGTCCTGAATGTCGTAACCG
>JAKCEJ010000092.1 GCA_021838065.1 Pseudomonadota bacterium | reverse complement strand
CGAATCGCCGCCCAGGCTTCCCCGTCGGGCACATCCTGCACCAGGATGCGCTCGCACCGGCTCTTGTCGAGGGTCCGCAGATGCGCGTAGAGGTCGTGGCCGTACTGCTGCGCACGCATGCCGGCGTTGATCCAGGTCACCCCGGGCCGCTCGGCGAGCGGCGCCCGCCAGGCGAGCACCGCCACGCGCCGGCCGCCCTCGGCGAGCGCCGCGCTGCGCGTGTCGATCTGCCCGGCGGGGACGATGGTGAGCGGCGTCGAGGGCGCGTAATGCGCCGCCGTACTGCCGGGCACGCGCGGCGATGCCGGATCGGCTCCGATGACGAGGCCTTCGACGAGCGCGCGGATCTGACCGGCCGTGATCCGGCCGGGCCGCAGCAACCGCGTGCTGCCGTCCTGGAACGCGACGATGGTCGACTCCAGCCCGATCGGGCAATCCCCGCCATCGAGCACCACACTGACCGCATCGCCGAGCTCCTCGCGCACGTGCTCGGCACGGGTCGGGGAGAGGCGCCCGTAGCGATTGGCGGAGGGCGCGGCGATGCCGCCCCGGAAGGCCGCGAGCAGCTGCTGCGCCACCGGGTGCGCCGGTACGCGCAGGGCCACGGTGTCCTGACCGCCGGTCACGCTGTCATCGACCCCGGCGGCACGGGGCAGCACCAGAGTGAGCGGTCCGGGCCAGAAGTGCTCGGCCAGCCGCCGCGCCTCCGGAGGCACCTGCCGTGCCCACTCGGGCAGCTGCGCGATATCGCCGAGGTGCACGATCACCGGATGGCGCGCAGGACGCCCCTTGACCTCGAAGATGCGGCGCACCGCGGCCGGATTGCGCGCATCGGCGCCGAGCCCGTAGACCGTCTCCGTCGGAAACGCGACCAGCTCGCCGGCGCGCAGCGCGCGCACCGCGGCCTCGAGATCCGCCGGTGCCACTCGCCCCATCGTCGTCCTCCGCCGCGCCGGTCACGGCAGCGCGCGGCGCACCCAGCCGTGCGGCGTGCGCAGCAGCTCGTAGGCCGGCCAATAGTGATCGTCGAGCGTCAGGGTGATCACCTGCGGCGCGTTGTTCCAACCGAGGGTGGTGATGCGCACCGAGGCGTGATCGGGCCGCCTCGCCACGGCGCTCAGGAACGCATCCAGGTTGGGCGTTGGCTTGCCGTCGACGGCGACGATCCGCAGTCCGGCGTACAGCCCATAGCGGGCCGCGGGCGAGCCGTAGTCGAAATCATCGACGTACACGCCGTAGGGCGGCACGCCCCGCTGCGCCAGCATGGAGTGGAACGGGGTCTGCAGCGTCGCGCCCGCCCACTCCACCACGCGGTGCAGGCGAGTGCCGGAGAGCACCACGGTCGGCACGGTCAGCGTCAGGGCCTGCTGGCCGCGCCAGATCGTCAGGCGCACCTGGCTGCGATCTGCGGTGGCCCGCTCGACCTGCTCGAAGCGCGTCACGACATGTCCGTCGATGGCGAGCAACAGGTCACCGGGCTCGAGCAGCCGGGCCGCCGGCGAGCCGCCGGTGGTGCGGATCGCCGTCAGCACGACACGCCGCGTGCCGCTGTGCGCGGCGAGCCGCGCGGCCCAGCTGGGCGCGAGTCCGATCAGCTGCGCGCTCGCGAGCGGTGTGAGCGCAAGCTCGACGTCGAGCGAATGCAGCGGCTGGCTGCTGCGCATCCGCTCGATCATGTCGCGCACCGGGGCGATCGGCACGCCCTGCAGGTCCTGGCCCACGCCATTGGCGGTGTCGAAGGCGAAGCTCGACCACAGTCCGAGCACCGCTGCGTGCCGGTTCACCAGCACGCCATCGAAGTTGCTCGGCGGATTGACCAGCTGGATGCTCTCGATGTTGGTATCGCGGAAGCGCATGGTGCGCGACAGCGGCAGCTCGAGCGGCTCGATGCTTGAGACCTGGGTGGAGCGCAAGTGCAGATCGTTGTCATCGGCGACGCCGACTACATCGATCGGCTCGCCCGCCTCGAGGCGCTGCGGCACGAGGTCCGCCGAGCGCACCGGCGTCGAGCCGATGAGGCGCGGGTCGTACGCGACCACGGCGAGATTGTGGATGGGGCTGACGTACACCACCCGGCCGGGCACCTGCAGCGTGCCGGCGAAGGTGATCGTGACGTCCCCGAGGGGGACCGGCACCGTGTTGCGGTCGACCACCACCCAGCCGCGCTTGGCGTCCACCACCAGGCCCGTACCGTGGTAGTAGTGCTGGGTCACGCCGGAGATCGAGTACGGCATGCTGAAGGTCACCGACACGAGCGAGTGCGAGAGGCGCGTGAGCAGCGGATTGCGATAGACGGGGAAGCGCGTGGAGGTCGCCGGGCGGGGCTTGGGCGGCGGCCCGGGCGACAGCGCCGTGCACGGCCAGATGCCGAGCTTGTCGTTGCGCACGCAGTACTCGGCCGGGAACCAGCGCCGATCCATGCGGAAGTAGGCGAGCTGGGTACTGTTCGGATCGCTGGCGACGGTGAATCGCACCGTGGCGTACTCCCCGTCGGCGAGCTGCCCGAGCGCGCGGCGGAAGTCCTGCAGATTGTCGATCGGCCAGGAGTCGAGGGCATGGATGACCGCCCCGCGCGGCACGCCGGCGGCCCCGAACACGTAGCCGGGATTGGCGACCCATACTCCGCGCGGCGGCACGTTCAGCTGCAGCGCCATCTGGTATGAGAGCGTGTTCAGCACCGCGTTCCCGAATTGCACGTAGGCGCTCGGCGTGATGGCGTTGAGGTAGCCCACCGGCAGCGTCACCGAGATCTTCTTTCCGCCGCGCTCGAGCTCGAGGCTGATCTGCCGCCCCACCGCATGATCCAGAATGCGCTCGAGCGGCTGGAAGGTCGTCACGTACCGGCCGTTGACGCGCACCAGGACGTCGCCGGGCTCAAGCACCCGGGCGCTCGGCGAGCCGGTCAACACGGTGCTCACCACCAGCATCCCGGTCCGCTGCGGATACGCCTTGCGCACCGCCACCTCGACCCGGCGCGGCAGCCCGAGCCGCTCGAGCTCATCGAACGGCCTGTAATGGAAGATCGTGTACAGCGTCCCGCGCGTCACGGGCCGGCCCTGCTCGATCCGCCGCAGCGCCCGCTGCACCGCCCAGAGCGGCAGGTAGAAGCTCGAGGCGGCGTTGTTGGCGCCGCCGGCATTGAGCGCCACCACGTGGCCGCGGATGTCGATGACCGGGGAGCCGGAGGAGCCGCCCGAGGTCCCGGAGGCCGCCTGCAGGTAGAACGTGTTGAAGTCGTTGTAGTTGCCGAGCCCGTAGTCCGGCGCGCGGCGGTGCAGCCGTGCGAGCGTGCCGGCGAGGATCGACAGCTGCTCCCCGGCGTTGTTGCCGATGACGCGGATCTCGCGCCCGACGCGCGCGCCCGCCGGATCGAGCTCGAGCGCCTTGGGGTGGATGAAGTGCAGCTTCTTCGGATCGAAGCGGTAGAAACCGAAGTCATGCACCGGATCGCGATAGATCGGATAGATGGGAATCTGCTCGCGGTCGAGGAAGGTGGCCGTGGCCGTCACCGGCCCCGGCGTGACCACATGGCGATTGGTGAGGATGATGCCGCGCTTGGCGTCGACCACGAAGCCGGTGGCCTCGGCCGTTTCGTTGACGTCGGTATCGAAGGCGCGGTCCTGGCTGAAGTTGATCGCCACGACGCTGCTCGCCACGCGCGCGAGCGTCGCGGCCCAGGTCGGGTTGGACTCGAGCGCGGCGGCCTGGCGGGCCAGGTGAGCCGCGACGGCCGTGCCGCCCGGCAGCGCCGGCCGCGGCGGCCTCGGCGGCGCGGCCGCACGGGCGAGCGCGATGCCGGTCAGGCTGACCGGCGGGACGAGAAGAAGCAGGCACAGCAGTCGCACTGATCGCATCGGTCCCCCGATTGACATTGCGCTAACGGCCGAGCAGCACCAGCAGCCACACCACCGCGAGCAGGACGAACGACATCAGCACGGCGGCCGAGCCGATGTCCTTGGCAAGACCGGCGAGCGCATGGCGCTCGAGCCCGATGCGATCGACGGTCGCCTCGATGGCGCTGTTGATCAGCTCCACCACCAGAATCAGCAGGACCGGAGCGGCGAGCAGCGCCCGCTGCGTGCCGTTGTGCCCGAGCCACAGCGCGAGCGGCATCGCCAACGCCGCGAACGCCAGCTCCTGGCGGAACGCCGCCTCCTCCCGAAACGCCCCGGCGAGGCCCCGCCAGCTCGCGCCGAAGGCGCGCAGCAGCCGGGTGAGGCCCCGCGGCTTGGATCGGTCAATCGCTATCGGGCGGGTTTCCACGCCAGATCCAGCTGCTTGGCGGCCCGCACGTCATCGAGCCGCCGTACCGGCATGGTATGCGGAGCGCTCGTGACGCGCTCGGGTTCTTGCGCGGCCTCGGCGAGGATGCGCGTCATGGCCTCGACGAACGCGTCCAGGGCCGCCTTGCTCTCGGTTTCCGTCGGCTCGATCAGCAGGCATTCCGGCACGAGCAGCGGAAAGTAGGTAGTGGGAGCATGCTGGTCATGATCGAGCAGGCGCTTGGCGAAGTCCATCGCCGTCACACCGAACTCGCGCGCCTGGCGCTTGACCGTGATGATGAACTCGTGGCTGGCGCGACGGCGCGGGTAGGCCGCATCGAAACCCGCCCGCGTGAGGCGCGCGAGCAGGTAGTTGGCATTGAGCGTGGCGTACTCGCCCACCTTGGCCATGCCGTCGCGGCCGAGCATGCGCATGTAGATGTAGGCCCGCAGCAGCACCCCGACATTGCCGGCGAAAGCCGAGAGGCGCCCGATCGACTGCGGCAGGTCGCGCTCGGTGAGCCATACGTAGCGCTCGTCGCGGCGCGCCACGATGGGCACCGGCAGGAACGGCGCGAGCCTCGAGGCGACGCCGACCGGACCTGCGCCCGGGCCACCGCCGCCGTGCGGGGTGGAGAAGGTCTTGTGCAGATTGACGTGAATGACATCGAAGCCCATGTCTCCCGGGCGCACCTTGCCGAGAATGGCATTGAGGTTGGCTCCGTCGTAATAGAGCAGACCGCCGGCGGCGTGCACCGTGCGGGCGACCTCCTCGATGCGCCGCTCGAAGACCCCGAGCGTCGAGGGGTTGGTGAGCATGATGCCGGCGGTCTTCGGTCCGACCGCGCGCTTGAGCGCCTCGATGTCGACATCGCCCTCGGCATCGACCGGCACTTCGCGCACCACGCAGCCGCACATGGTCGCGGTGGCGGGATTGGTGCCGTGCGCCGCTTCGGGCACGATGATCTCGTTGCGCTCGAGATCGCCGCGCGCCCGGTGGTAGGCGCGGATCATCGCCACGCCCGCATACTCGCCCTGGGCGCCGGCCATGGGACTCAAGGCCACCGCCTGCATGCCGGTGACCTCCTTCAGCATCTCCTGCAGCTCGAACAGGCACTCGAGCACGCCCTGGCCGCTCGACTCGGGCGCGAGCGGATGGCGGCCGAGGAACTCCGGCAGCATCGCGTACTGATTGCACGCCTTGGGGTTGTACTTCATCGTGCACGAGCCCAACGGGTAGAAGTTCGTGTCGATGGAGAAGTTCAGCTGCGAGAGGCGCGTGAAATGGCGCACCACCTCCAGTTCGCTCACCTCGGGCAGCAGCGGCGCGGCGGCGCGGCGCAGCGCGGCCGGCAGATCCGCCGTGCTGCGCTCATCGGGCTCGGGCGGCCACTGGTCCTCGGCCCCGCGGCCGCTCACCGAGTGCTCGAAGATCAGTTTTTCCAGACGGTCGGTTCGTTCAGAGCTCATCGTCGAGTCTCGCATCAGGCGGCGCGCGCTTCGCGCAGGCACTCATCGAGCGCGGCGCGGTAGCGCTCGATGTCCTCACGGGTCTTGGTCTCGGTGGCGCACACCAGCAGCGCCGGCCCGAGCTCCGGATAGTGCTCGGCGAGGTCCCAGCCGCCGATGATGCCGCGAGCGGCCAGGCGCTCGAGCAGCGGCGCCACCGGGCGCTCCAGGCCGATCGGCGCCTCATGGAACACCGGCGCGGCGAACAGCCGGCGCACCCCGGGCAGGGCGGTGAGCGCGGCAATCAGCTCCTCGGTGCGTGCGTGGCAGGCCGCTGCGGTGCGCCGCAGCCCCTCGGCCCCCATCAGCGACAGGTGGATCGTGGCCGCCGTGACCATCAGACCCTGATTGGTGCAGATGTTCGAGGTGGCCTTGGCGCGGCGGATGTGCTGTTCGCGCGCCTGCAGTGTCAGGGTGAAGCCCGGCCGGCCGTCGGCATCGACGGTGCGCCCGACGATGCGCCCGGGCATCTGCCGCACGTTCGCCATGCGGGTGGTCATGAAGCCGAAGTACGGTCCGCCCGAGGAGAGGGGAATGCCGAGCGGCTGGCCGTCGCCGACCACGATGTCCGCGCCCCGTGCGCCCCATTGCCCCGGGGGCTTCAGCAGCGCGAGCGAGACCGGATTGACCACGCCCACCACCAGAATGTTGCGCGCGTGCGCCCAGTCGGTCAGCGCATCCACGTCCTCGAGGCTTCCGAACACGTTGGGCTGCTGGATGACGAGCGCGGTGATGTCCTCGCCCTCGTAGCGCGCGAGCGCGCCCATCGGGATGCAGCCGCTTGCGCCCGAGAGCGGCACCTCCTCGAACGCCAGGCCCTGGTTGCCGGCGATGCCGAGCGCGGCGCGCCGGTAATGCGGATGCACGGTGCGCGGCACGAGAATGCGCTGCGAGTGCGAGTGCCGGTTGGCGCGCACGGCCATCAGGCTCGCCTCGGCGAGCGCGCTGGCTCCGTCGTAGAGCGATGCGTTCGAGACCTCCATGCCCGTGAGATTCACCATCATGGTCTGGTATTCGTACAGCAGCTGCAGCGTGCCCTGACTGGCCTCGGCCTGATAGGGCGTGTAGGCGCTGTAGAACTCCCCGCGCGTCGCCACCGCCCAGACGGCCGCCGGAATGTGATGCTCGTAGGCGCCGGCGCCGATGAAGCACAGCGGCCGCCCGTCGCGGCGCGAGCGCTCGCTCATCAGCCGTGCGAGCTGCATCTCGTTGAGCGCCTCGGGCACTCCCGCGAGCGAGCGGATGCGAAGGTTCGCGGGGATCTCCTCGAACAGCCGCTCGATGCCCTCGACGCCGATGGCCTCGAGCATCGCCGCGACGTCCTCGCGCGTATGCGGAACGAACGCCATCAGTCGCCCTCCTCCGCGGTCAGCTTCTCGTACTCGGCGGCAGTGAGCAGCGCGCCCGGCGCGCCCTCGGGGCGCACCCGCGCGAGCCACCCGCCGCCGTAGGGATCGGTGTTGATGCTCTCGGGGGCGTTCGCGAGGGCGGCGTTGCCCTCGATCACCTCGCCGGTGACGGGCGCGTAGACGTCCGAGGCCGCCTTGACGGACTCGACCACGGCGAACGGCTCCCCCGGGGTGACCTTGCGGCCCTTCTCGGGCACCTCGACGAACACCAGATCGCCGAGAGCGTGCTGCGCATGATCGGTGATGCCGACCTCGACGGTACCGTCGGGCAGCGTCCGCAGCCATTCGTGGGTGCGCGTGTATTTGAGATCGGAAGGAACCTTGCTCATGCGACGCTCCGTAGGGTCGAATCGATGATTGTGGGTGGTTGGATGGCGGGTGACGGGGAGGCGACCGGTTCGCGCAGGCTCAGCCGACGAGCGACTTGCCGTGCCGCACGAACGGCGGCTTCACGACGCGGGCGGCGAGCAGCTTGCCGCGCACATCGACCTGGACCTGATCGCTCGCCGAGGCGGGAATGCGCGCCAGCGCAATCGAGCGCTCGAGAGTCGGGGAAAACGTGCCGCTGGTGATCTCGCCCTCGCCGGCGCCCGGGGCGATCACGCGCTGATGCGCGCGCAGCACGCCGCGCTCCTCGAGCACCAGGCCCGCGAGCTTGCGCTCGAGCCCGCGCGCGCGCAGCGCCTCAAGCGCCTCGCGGCCGATGAACGCGCGCCCCCGTCCCATCGCGACCGTCCAGGCGAGGCCCGACTCGAGCGGGTTGGTGTTCTCGTCCATGTCGTTGCCGTAGAGGTTCATGCCCGCCTCGAGGCGCAGCGTATCGCGCGCGCCGAGGCCGCAGGGCACGACGCCGGCGCCCGTGAGGGCGCGCCACAGCGCTTCGGCCTCGCGCGCCGGCAACATGATCTCGAAGCCGTCCTCGCCGGTGTAGCCCGTGCGGGAGATGAACCAGCCGTCGATCTCGGCGCCAAAGAAGGCGCCGAGCGCGAGCGCCCGCTCGGCCCCGGCGCCCGACAGCAGCCCCACCACGCGCTCGCGCGCCTCGGGCCCCTGCACGGCGAGCATCGCCAGATCGGCCCGCTCGCGCACGGAGACGCCGAACGGCTCGGCCTGCCGGCGCATCCAGGCGAGATCCTTGTCGCGGGTGCCGGCGTTGACCACCGCGCGGAACCACTGCTCGCCGAGGTAGTAGACGATGAGGTCATCGATGACCCCGCCGCGCTCATTCAGCAGGCACCCGTAGAGCGCCTTGCCGGGGACAGTGAGCTTGCCCACGTCATTGGCGTAGAGCTTGAGCAGGAAGGGCCGCACTGCTTCGCCCTCGAGATCGACCACGCACATGTGGGACACGTCGAACACGCCGGCCGCGCGCCGCACGGCATGGTGCTCGGCGATCAGGGAGCCGTACTGCAGGGGCATGTCCCAGCCCCCGAAATCGACGATGCGCGCGCCCGCGGCCTGATGGATGGCGAATAAAGGGGTTCGTCGTGCCACAGATCCTCCAGAGAAACAAAAAAAGCGGCAGGCTCGCCTGCCGCCCCTCTGTCCGGTGACCTGAGAGATCGGGCGCCGCGCGCCTCTCCCCTTCGGTGGGCCGGCGCTGCAACGCGCCCGCCGCTCTCCAGAGACCCCGCGCAGAACCCTGCGGCCTGCGCAATCTGCCGTTCGTGTGCCTGAGCGTTTCCGGGCGGGAATTGCGCCTTCGGCGTTCCGGCCCGTGGGCCGGACTCTCTCCGTGCAGATCGGTGTTCGGGGCGCGCCGATGATACCAGCCTTTGGGCCGGATTGGCGCGGCCGGCGGCGCGCCGCCCCCGCTCGCGCCGGCGGTCGCGGCGGGCCGTCCGTCCCGGTAAAATCCCAGGTCCACCGGTTCGGTCCCCGAAGTCACTGGCAGGTCTCCATGTCACCCATTGCACGCCGTTCCACCGTTCAGGTCACCATTGGCGCCGTCCGCGTCGGCGGCGCCGCCCCCATCGTTGTGCAGTCGATGACCAATACTGACACGGCCGACGTGGAGGGCACGGCGCAGCAGGTGAAGTCCCTCGCCCGCGCCGGCTCCGAACTGGTGCGCATCACGGTCAATTCGGC
>JAKCEJ010000091.1 GCA_021838065.1 Pseudomonadota bacterium | reverse complement strand
GTTCGGGCGCAAGCGGGTGTTTCTCTCCAGCCTGGTCATTTACGGAAGCTTCACGGCGCTCAGCGCGCTCGCGCCGACCTATGGCTGGCTGCTCACGCTGCGGCTGCTGACGGCGATCGGCGTCGGTGCCGAATATTCGGCGATCAATGCCGCGATCAGCGAACTCATCCCAGCCGCCGGACGCGGCCGCGCCGGGGCGCTGGTGATGAGCTTCTGGCCGCTCGGGGCCATTGCCGCGGCTGCGCTGTCGCTGGCCGTGCTGAAGCTGCTCCCGGCGCACCTCGCCTGGCGGGCCGCATTCGCATTCGGCGCCGTGATCGCACTCACTACGCTGCTGCTGCGCCGCCACCTGCCCGAATCGCCCCGCTGGCTCGAGAAGCAGGGGCGCTTGCTCGATGCGCACGCCATCGTCGAGCGCATCGTTGACGGAAAGGTGGACTTTCCGCCGCAGCCGCAGCGTGCGCGCCTCCCGGGCGATGGCGCACGCAACGCGACGCGGCGTGATCGTCCCTGGCAGGGGCTCGCCACCCTGGCGCGCCACTACCCCGGGCGGTTGGCGCTCGGCTGTGTGCTCGACTTCTCCGAAGCGGCCGGATACTACGGGCTGTTCGCCTTCCTGCCGCTCGTGGTGTTGCCGGCGTTGAAATGGCCGGCGAGCGCCCTGCCGTGGTTTTACCTCATCGGCAATCTGGGTGCGCTCGCGGGTGGCATCGCAGTGGGATCGTTGCTCGAGCGCTTGGGACGCAAACGCACGGTGACCGTCTGCTATGCGCTCACCGGGCTCGCGATGGTGGCGCTTGCGCAGGTGAGCCTCTGGGGCAGCGGCTGGATTCTCGCGGGGTTTACGGTGGCGAACCTGCTGGCGACCGCCAGTTGGATCGGCGCCTATCCGACCTTCACCGAGCTGTTCCCCACCCGGCTGCGCTCGACGGGCGTCGGGGCCAGCGTGGCGTTCGGCCGGCTGGGCGCATTGGCCTCGCCGTTCCTGATTCTGGTCGTGGGCGAGCGCGACGGCGTGCCGGCGGCGTTGTGGGTGCTCACCGGGTTCTGGATGCTGGGCCTTGCGGCCATGCTGGTGTGGAGCCGCTTCGGCGTCGAGGCGCGGGGCAGGCCGCTCGAGGCGCTTGCGCCTGATCCGCTGACGCTCTCGTGACAGCCCGGGAGCCGGTGTGCCGATGAGTGACTTCACACCCTCGGCGCAGGTCGATCAGGTCCGGGAGGGAGTGTCGCTCGGCGGCGCGGGCCGCAGCTGTCCGGCGGATTACCGCTATCCGCAGGGCGCGCTGGCCGCAGCGGACGACGGGCAGGCCGATGTCCTCTATACGGCCGGGGGGCTCTATGGCAACACCGAGGCGCTGCACGCGCTGCGCTCGCTCGTGCGCCGCGAATCCGGCCGTGTGCGCGTCGTGCTGGCGGGAGATTTCCACTGGTTCGACGTGGCGGGCGAGGAGTTCGCCGCGATCGCCGAGGCGGCGCAGCCGAGCCCGGCAGCGGACGGGCAGGGCAGGGATGAGAGGGGCTGGGAGGCGATTGCCGGGAATGTCGAGCGGGAACTGACCCGCCGCAGCGGCGCCGGGTGCGGCTGCGCCTATCCGGATTACGTGGGCGAGCGCATTGTCGAATGGTCCAACGCGATCATGGCGCGCCTGCAGGCGCGGGCGCAGTCCCATGCAGCGCATCTGGGCTGGCTCGCGACGCTGCCGCTGTTCAAGGCGATCCGGGTCGGCGGTGAGCGTGTTCTTGTGCTGCATGGGGATACCGAGTCGCTCGCCGGCTGGTCGTTCGCCGCCGAGCGGCTGGCCGATGCGCCCGAGGCGCTGCGCCGGATGTTCGGCCTCGAAGCGCGGCAGTCCACCGATGGGGCTTGGCTCAGCGCGGAGTTTGAGCGCGTCCGTGCGCGCATCATCGCCTGCTCCCACACGTGCCTGCCGCTCGTCCGGCCGGTTCCTACATCGAACGGCGATGCGCTTCTGATCAACAACGGCGCAGCGGGCATGCCGAATTTCCGGGGCCGCATCGCGGGACTCGTGACCCGCATCGCCGCCGAGCGCCGGGTGCCGCCGGGAAGTCTCTACGGGGTCCAGCTCGGTCCCGTGCGCTGCGATGCGGTGGAGCTGCCCTATGAACCGACAGCCTGGTGGCAGCGCTTCGCCCAGCAGTGGCCGCAGGACTCGCCGGCCTACCTGAGCTATGCCCGCCGTCTGCGCGAGGGGCCGGACTATCCGCTCGAATGGGCGCGAGGGGCGCTCGGATGAGAGCGTAAATCGATGCATGAGTGTCCGGTCTGGCAAGCGGCGAATGCTGGGGAGTGTGGTGTATCGGCGCTTACCATCTCGCGTCATTTCAATTACTTATGAGAGTATTCTCTGCTGCAATCTAGGTCCGCCGAACACCGGGCGGCATCGGCGTGTGCGCCGCCGCCCGGGCCGGGTCCGCTTGGCGCAAGGCGGGGCGGCACCGGGAACACGCAGCGGCCTTGCACGCCGTCTACCGCAGTTTGATGACGACCGTCAGGCTGACAGGCAGCCGGATGGCGCGCCATCCTGTGATGAGCGGGCATGACTTCGGATCAGCCAGAGCCCCTCGCCGCGCGCACACGTCTTGCGCGATGGCTTGCAATGCATTCAGCCGGTGGAGCCGTCAGGTCTGCAGGCCCTGCGGCGGCGACGCCAAAGTGGCGCCTCGCGTGCCGGCTCGGCGCGCAGGGCTTGCCTCACGACCCGATTTATCCCCATTGGCGGGCCGATATGTTCCTTTGGAGATATACCGGCGACCGTGCACGGCCTCTGTAATGAGTGCCTGAGAGTTGCTCGCCTCGGGTGACGCATGGATTTCTTGCCGGTTTTTCTCGATGTCCGCTCGCGGCCCTGCCTGGTGGTCGGCGGCGGCGAGGTGGCTGCGCGCAAGGCGGAGCTGCTGATGCGGGCGAACGCCACCGTCACGGTGGTGGCACCCGAGCTGGGCAGAAGCCTCGCGCGCTATCGCGCTGCGGGAAGACTCGCTCACCGCGCGCGGGTGTTTCGCGCCAGCGACATCGAGGGCTGCGCTCTGGTCATCGCCGCGACGGACGACGAGGCGGTCAACAGCGAGGTCTCCGGCCTGTGCCGCGAGCGCGCGATTCCGGTCAATGTGGTCGATGCGCCCGGGCTCTGCAGCTTCATCGTGCCGTCCATCGTCGATCGGTCGCCGGTGATCGTGGCAGTCTCCTCGGGCGGCGCCTCGCCGGTCCTCTCGCGCATGCTGCGCACGAAGCTGGAGACGATGCTGCCGGCGTCTTATGGCCGGCTCGCGACGCTGGCGCAGGGCTTGCGAGAGCGTGTCAAGCGCCGATTCACGAGCGCGGCGCAGCGCCGGCGCTTCTGGGAAGAGGTGCTGCACGGTCCTGCAGCCGAGATGATGCTGGCGGGACGGGAGCGGGCGGCCAAATGCGCCATCGAGGTGGCACTGCAGCAGGACACGCCCGCATCGCTTTCGGTGGGCGAGGTGTATCTGGTGGGCGCAGGCCCCGGTGATCCTGACCTGCTCACCTTCCGGGCCCTGCGTCTGATGCAGCAGGCCGACGTCGTGGTGTACGACCGGCTGGTGGCGCCGGCGATTGTTGATCTGGCGCACCGGGGCGCCGAGCGCATGTTTGTCGGCAAGGCGCGTGGCGAGCATAGCCTCGCGCAGGAGGAGATCAACGCAATCCTGATCCGGCTTGCGCACGAGGGCAAACGCGTCCTGCGCCTCAAGGGTGGCGATCCTTTCATCTTTGGCCGCGGAGGCGAGGAGGCCGATGCGCTGGCCGACGCGGGCATTCCGTTTCAGATCGTGCCGGGCATCACGGCGGCGTCGGGCTGCGCGGCCTACGCGGGCATTCCGCTGACCCATCGCGATATTGCCCACAGCTGCGTGTTCGTTCCGGGGCACCTGAAGGACGGGGGTGATCTCGACTGGGGCGCATTGGCCCAGCCCCGTCAGACCATTGTGATCTACATGGGCCTGCACACTCTCGAGCCGATCTGCCGGCGGCTGATCGAGGCGGGTTTGCCGGCCGCAACGCCTGCCGCGCTGGTTCAGGACGGCACGACGCAGAGCCAGCGGGTGTTGATCGGTGATCTGGCGAGCCTGCCGCAGACGGCCGCGCAGGCTGCGATGCGTCCGCCTGCGCTGCTGATCATCGGCGAGGTGGTCAGGCTCCACGAGCGTTTCGCCTGGTTTGAGCCGGCGGGTGTCGCAGAGGAGAGCGCCGTGAGGGCGGTAGGATAGGCCTTAATCCTCGGCGCCTCGCGCATTGGATGCGGGCCGCTTGTAGGGCACGAAAAGCCCGCACCCGAGCAACCGGCCGGTGCCGATGCCGTTTGCCATCACTGCCAGCGACTCGCGCGGGGCGAGGCTGGCGACCATCACACTGCGCGTAGTGAGAGCGCCACCCGGAGTGCCGATCTGCCGGCTCCTGCCGCACATGAGCTTTGGGCGCGCCGACCCGAGAGCGTGCATCGCCTGGGCAACGCGGTCGAGAAAGAGGTTCTCGTCACGGGTCTCATCGATGACATGCCGGGCATAGAGCGTCTCGGTTGGCGAGAGCGCAACGACGGTCGGGGATCCGATCCGCAGCGGACAGTCGGCAATCCACAGCGTGCTGCCGGCGAGTGCGCGTCCGTCGTCGATCCGCTCCAGCGGCAGCCGCAACACCAGCCGCGCGCGTTGAGGCAGATAGATGAGCGCACCGTCACTGTCGTCGCGCTGCCAGCCGTTGGCCGACTCGGCCCCGAGGGCGAGACGCAACCCGGCGGCGCGCACCGAAGCGAGCCAGGGCAGGAGCCTGGTGGCCGCGAGGGACAGGGCGAGCGCGTAATCGAAGGGAATGACCCGGCCCGCGAGGGCAAACGACAGATCGGCCGCCGTGCAGGCAACGCCCTCCGCATCTTCAGCGTCGTCATTCCAGTAACGCGATCTCACGCCTTAAAGCTTCCGCGCCAGGCGCCCGTCGCATATATCCCAAAGGAGATACCGCGGCGCAGGCCCGGTTATCCCGTCTGCGCAATACCGAGCCGCGCCGCTCGCGCCTAGAGTCCTCTGCACAGTGCCCCGGTCCGCTGTGTCGCGTGCGGCGGGCGGGCGTCGGGACCCCGAATGGGGCGGAATCAACAACTTGCGACGCAACCGTATGAGCCCGAAAACGCCCGAAACGCCCATGCTGGATCAACTTGAAGGCGGTCCATGGCCGAGTTTCGTCTCGGGCCTGAAGCGCTTGGCCGATGCGCAGGACAAACCCTACGCCGGCATGATGAAAGATCTGCTCGGCCAGCTGGAACGGTCCTACGAAACCAAGCGTGGCTACTGGAAGGGCGGCACCGTGGGCGTGATCGGTTACGGGGGCGGTGTCATCCCGCGCTTCACCGAGCTGCGCGGTGAAGACGGCAAGCCGGAGTTTCCACAGGCGGCGGAGTTTCATACGCTGCGCGTCATGCCCGCGCCGGGTATGCACTACACCACCGAGGCGCTGCGCAAGATCTGTGACGTGTGGGAGAAGTACGGATCGGGACTGATCGCGCTTCATGGCCAGAGTGGCGACATCATGCTGCAGGGCTGCGCCAGCCGCAATGTCCAGCCCTGCTTCGATGAGATGAACGAGCTGGGCTACGACCTCGGCGGCGCCGGGCCGGCCGTGCGCACCTCGATGTCCTGCGTGGGGCATGCGCGTTGTGAGCAGTCCTGCTACGACGAGATCCGTGCCCACACTCAGATCATCAACGCCTTCCTGGACGACATGCATCGGCCGGCGCTGCCCTACAAGTTCAAGTTCAAGTTCTCGGGCTGCCCGAACGATTGCATGAACGCCATCCAACGCGCTGACATGGCGGTGATCGGCACCTGGCGGGATGATATCCAGGTCGATCAGGATGAGGTGCGCAAGCACGTGTCCGAGAGTGGTCGCCAGGCAGTGATCGACAACGTCGTCACGCGCTGCCCGACCCGCTGCGTGTCCCTCAAGGATGACGACACCATCGAAATCGACAACCGCAACTGCGTGCGCTGCATGCACTGCATCAACGTCATGCCCAAGGCGCTGCGCCCCGGCGCGGACCGCGGCGTCACCATTCTTCTCGGCGGCAAGCGGACGCTCAAGATCGGAGACCTGTTCGGCACCGTGATCGTGCCGTTCATGAAGCTGGAAACGGACGAGGACTTCGCCAAGCTTCAGGAACTGGGACAGAACATCATCGACTTCTTCGCCGAGAACGCGCTGGAGCACGAGCGCACCGGCGAGATGATCGAGCGCATCGGTTTCGCCAACTTCCTGAAGGCGATCGGGCTTGAACCCGATCCAAGCATGGTGCTGCATCCGCGCACCAACCCCTACGTCCGTACGGACGGCTGGGAGGAGGAAGTCGAGAAATGGAATGCGCGCCAAGGCGCCCAAGATACCGGGGGTCCTCGATGAACGCTCCTGCCAAGCCCCGCATGCCCGTCGAGAGCGGCGTTCCGGATGCGTTTCAATTCATGCATCCGGTCCTGAAGAAGAACTACGGCAAATGGAAGTGGCACGAGCGGCCTCGCCCGGGCGTGCTGCATCATCTCGCCGAGAGCGGCGACCACGTGTGGACCGTCCGCGCCGCAACGCAGCGGCAGATGGATGTGTTCACGGTCCGCAAGCTGTGCGACATCGCCGACCAGTATGCCGACGGCTACATACGCTTCACCATTCGCAGCAACATCGAGTTCATGGTCGGCGAGGAAGCCAAGGTCGCACCGCTGATCGCGGCGCTTGGTGCTGAGGGGTTCCCCGTCGGCGGCACCGGCAACTCCGTGCGCACGATCTCCCATACCCAGGGCTGGCTGCATTGCGATATCCCGGGTACCGATGCTTCGGGGGTGGTCAAGGCTCTGATGGATGAGCTGCACGAGGAATTCACCAACGAGCGCATGCCCAATCGGGTCGGCATCACCACCTCCTGCTGCGAAATCAACTGCGGGGGTCAGGGCGACATCGCAGTCAACATCCAGCACACCAAGCCGCCCCGCATCAACCACGATCTGGTGGCCAACGTCTGCGAGCGCCCGGCGGTGGTGGCTCGCTGCCCGGTGGCGGCGATCAGGCCGGCCGTGGTCAACGGCAAGCCGACGCTGGAGGTCGACGAGGCGAAATGCGTCTGCTGCGGCGCGTGCTTTCCGCCGTGCCCGCCGATGCAAATCAATGATCCGGAACATACCAAACTCGCGATCTGGGTGGGTGGGAAGCACTCCAATGCCCGCACGCGCCCGACGTTCCACAAGCTCGCCGTGGCCGGTCTGCCCAACAACCCGCCCCGTTGGCCGGAAGTGGCGGCAGCGGTGAAGACGATCCTGCGCGCCTATCAGCAGGACGCCAGGGACTGGGAGCGCATCGGTGAGTGGATCGAGCGCATCGGCTGGCCGCGCTTTTTCGAGCTGACCGGCCTGCCGTTCACCCCCTATCACATCGACGACTGGCGCGGCGGGCGCGGCAGCCTGAACGCCTCGGCGCACATCCGTCTTTCGGCCGGTAGCGGGAATCGGCGATGAAGTTCGGGATACTCGTGAACGAGGGGCCGTACCAGCATCAGGCCTCCGATTCGGCTTATCAGTTCGCCGTGGCGGCGTTGGCAAAGGGGCATGAGATCTATCGTGTGTTCTTCTACAACGACGGGGTGAACAACGCGAACAAGCTGACCGAACCCCCGCAGGATGACCGGAACATCACCCGGCAATGGTCGGCGCTCGCGGCCGCGCACAATCTCGACATGGTGGTGTGCGTTGCCGCGGGACTGCGCAGAGGCATCAAGGCCGAGATCCTTGCACCAGGGTTCAACATCTCCGGTCTCGGACAGCTGATTCAGGCCGGCATCGAGGCTGACCGGCTCGTGGTCTTTGGCGACTGAGGTCGAGGCGAGAATGAGCGATACGCAAGCAGGCGAAGGCGGGAACAGCAAGGTCAGGCGCTTCATGTTCGTCAACCGCAAGGCGCCATACGGGACCATCTATGCGCTCGAGGCGCTGGAGGTCGTGCTGATTGGTGCGGCGTTCGATCAGGACGTGAGCCTGGTCTTCGTGGATGACGGGGTCTATCAGCTGAAGAAGGGTCAACAGACCAAGGATATCGGCCAGAAGAATTTCTCGCCGACCTACCGGGCGCTGGGCGATTACGACATCGAGAAGCTCTACGTGGAGCGTGAGTCGCTGCAGGCGCGTGGTCTCGCGCCCGACGATCTGCTGGTGCCGGTGCGCGTGCTGGGTTCCGCCGAGCTCGGCGTGCTGATGGAGGAGCAGGACGTGGTGCTGAGCTTCTGACCGGAGAGCGAGATGACAGTGTTGCATACGACGAACAAGTCTCCGCTGCAGACGCGGGATCTGCAGTCCTGTCTTCGTCTTACGCGTCCGGGCTGCGGGATCCTTCTGTTGGAGGACGCGGTCTATGGCGCACTGAAGTCCACCGAGGCGAGCGAGATGCTCGCCGAGGCGGCGAAGGACAGACGAATTTACGTGCTCGGACCGGACCTCGCTGCGCGTGGCTTCACGCCCGAGGAGTTGATCGCAGGCGTCACGGTTGTCGATTACGGCGGCTTCGTCGATCTGGTCGCCGAACATCATCATGTGCAAGCCTGGGTCTGAGATGCGAGTTCCGAAACACGTGGCGATGAGGTTTGTAAACGCGATATCGGGAGCAGAGACATGACAGCATCAGTGGCGTTGAAAGATAAGGAAGTGGCGGTCGATGAGGAGGGCTATCTGGTCAACCTTGCCGACTGGAACGAGGATGTGGCGAGAACCATGGCGGCCGACGACAGCATCGCGCTCACGGACAATCACTGGGAAGTGATCAACTTCCTGCGCGATTATTACGCGGAGTACCAGGTTGCGCCGGCCATCCGTGTGCTGACCAAGGCGATCGGCAAGAAGCTGGGCCCGGAGAAGGGAAACAGCAAGTACCTCTACGAGCTCTTTCCCTATGGTCCCGCTAAACAGGCCTGCCGCTATGCTGGTCTGCCGAAACCGACGGGCTGCATCTGATCGCCTGATATCGGCCACCGCGAGATCCGTCCATCGGGGGCGGACGCGCGGCGGGAGCAACGGGTGCCCGGGGCTGCGGCCGGGAGGACGCGATCGATGCCGATCATGACCGTGATCTACGCACTGCTGCTCTACGGGGCAGCTGCGGTGTTCGTGCTCGGCGTGTCGTACAGGGTGTTCACGTATGCGCGCACGCCGGCGCCGCTGAAGATACCGACGATGCCGGCGCCGGTGACCCGCACGGGCGTGGTCTTTCGCGTCGCTCGCGAGGTCACGCTGTTCGAGAGCCTGTTCAAGTCGAGCAAAT
>JAKCEJ010000090.1 GCA_021838065.1 Pseudomonadota bacterium | reverse complement strand
TGAATCCTGCGGCCGGAAAATTGACGGCCATGGCCGCATCGATCCCCTGCCCATGCAGCCGCCGCGCATCCTCGCAGATTCGCTCAAGACCGCTCTCGAACAGCGTGAGCAGCTCATCGGCGCCGAGCGCCGGAAGAAACCGCTGCGGAGGAATCACCTCGCCGTCCCCGGCGCGCAGGCGCGCGAGCGCCTCGAGCTTGACCAGGGTTCCGTCGCGCAGATCAATGATCGGCTGGTAGTCGAACAGCACGCGGCGCTCGCCGAGGAGCCGCCGGTACGCACGCTGCTTGCGCAGCGGGACGACCACCGCCGACATGCGGCGCTCGACGGCGCCGCTCAGAAGCAGCTGGGCGTGACTCAGCAGCCCCCGCATCGCGCCGGCGGAGAACAGGCCCGGCCATGCGCTGTAGAGACTGAGCAGCGCAATCGAGCGCCCGTGCTCATCGATCAGCGGCACGGCCGCGCTCGAGCGGAACCCGAGGCGCGCGCCGACCTCGCGCCACGGCGCCTTATCGGACTCGAGCATCCACGCGTCGGAGACAATGATCTCACCGCTGCGCCACGCGCGCCCGCCCGGTCCCTGGCCCGCGAGCAGCGTCGGATCGACACTGAGCTTCGGCACCTCACCAGCTTCCATCGCGTGGTGGTACGCTTCGGCCGCCGCGCCATAGGACTGCTCCACCTGCAGCTCGCCGGTCTCATCCACCCGTGCGAAGAACGCGCAGATGCTGCCCGGCAGCGCGCCGATGATCTCGAGCGCCCCGCGCACCAGGTCGGCGAGATTCTCCGCCGCCATGACCTGGCGGTTGAGATCCGCAAAGGCCGCGGCGCTGGCGGAGCTGATCGCCACGTAGCGCTGCACCTGCCCCTGCAGGTCCTGCAGCAGGCGCTGCATGGTCAGCCGCAGCAGCCGCTCGCGGGTCTCGGCTTGCGGCACGCGCTCCTGCAGCAGCCAGCAGATGCGGTCCTGATAGAAGGCATACGCCTCGATAAGCGCATCGAGTCCGACGCCCGTCAGACGGTGCACCGCACCGGCGTTCTGTGCGCGCTGCAAGTGCGTGGCGCGGTCCAGACCCGCCGACAGCAGCGCGGCGATGTGGTCGGCCTCGCGCGCCTGAAGCTGCTCGAGCTCCGCAGGCGACAGTGCGGCCACGATACGCGGTGTTCGTCCGGCATCGCGCAGCAGCGCATAGAACTGCTCGACGGCATCGCGCGCCATGGCCGCAAGATCGGCCTGCAGCGACTGCAGCAGCTCACTGGCCGCTGATCCGTACGGATCAGCCACGCCCGCACTCGGATGCACCATCATGCCGCTCCTGTCGCAGCGCAGGCGGCGCCGCACGGCAACACCGCGTCGCTGTTCTTATCGCGCGGGCCGACCCGCCCCGGTTGCACGCCCGACCCCCCGGAACCCGGGCCTGCCCCGGCCGGTGCGTACGCAACCTCTGGATTGTGCACCAACCGCACCGCGCAGTCGCCCCCACATGCCATCCGCTGCGCCGGCTCGCGGCTGCCCGCCGGGCCGCTCAATCGGCAGCGAGAACCGCAATGGCGCGCGGCCCGAGCACATACTCCTTCCCGCTGAGCGCGGGGGCGTCGGATTCCTCTGAAAAGTCAGCCGGCGCGGCAAGCCCCGTATCGAACAACCGCCGCCACGGGCGCGCGGCTGGAATCTGGATCTCGAAGCGCTGCTCGCGCGCTGACCCGTTGATCATCAGGTACAGATCGCAATCCCCCTGCGAGCCGCCGCGCAGATAGAGCGCGAGCGCTCTGGAGTCCGGCCCCAGATCGACCGGTCCGCCGGTGCCGAACCAGCTCACATCCTCTCGCCAGAAGCGGCTGCGGCCGAGCGACGGATGCGCCTTGCGCAAGCGGATCATCATGCGGAAGAAGCGGAAGATCTCCGCGTTCTCGCGCAGCCGGTTCCAGTCGAGCCACGCGGTCGCATTGTCCTGGTTGTACGGATTGTTGTTGCCGCCCTGGCTCTGGAGAAACTCGTCCCCGGCGCGCAGCATGGGCGTGCCGTTGCTGAGCAGCAGCAGCGCGCAGAAGTTCTTTGCCTGGCGGCGCCGCAGCGCGCGCACCGCCTCCGGAGCGCCTGCCTCGCCTTCCCATCCGTGGTTGCAGCTGAAGTTCTCATCCGCGCCGTCGGCGTTCGCGTGGCCGTTCGCCTCGTTGTGCTTGCGGTCATAGGACAGCAGGTCGTTGAGCGTGAAGCCGTCGTGGGCGGTGATGAAATTGACGCTCTGATAGGCATGGAACGCATTCGGCAGGTCATCCGGAAAGAGGTCATCGCTGCCGTAGAGTCGCTGCATGAGCGCTCCCATGAGACCGGCATCGCCACGGACAAACCGCCGCATGTCATCGCGGAAGCGGCCGTTCCACTGCAGCCAGCGCATCGCCGGGAAACTGCGCCCCAATTGATACGCGCCGGCCGCGTCCCAGGGCTCGGCGATCAGCCGGATACCGGCAAGTTCCGGCTCCGAGAGAATGTCGCCGATGATGGGCGGGTCGCTGGTATTGAACGAGCCGTCGGCATTGCGCGAGAAGACGGAAGCCAGATCGAATCTGAAGCCGTCGACGTGCATCTCGCGGACCCAGTAGAGCAGGCTGTCCACGACCAGCTTGCGCACGTATCGGTTGGCGCAGTGCAGGGTGTTGCCGGTGCCGGAAAAGTTCTCGTACATCCGCGGCTCCCCGGGACGGAGCAGGTAGTACGTGCTGTTGTCGATGCCCCTGTAGCTGTAGAGCGGCCCGTTCTCGTCGCCCTCGCCGGTATGGTTGTAGACCACATCCAGAATGACCTCGATGTCCGCCGCGTGCAGCGCCCTGACCATCTCGCGGAACTCCTCGTGCTGGCGGAACTCGCCGGCGCGGCTCGCGTAACCGTGATGCGCGGCGAAGAAGCTGAGCGGCATATAACCCCAGAAATTGCCCTCCTGCGGATCGAACTGGAATATCGGCATCAGCTCCACGGCCGTGACCCCGAGCTCGCGCAGATACGGAATCTTCTCGATCACGCCGCTGAAGGTGCCGCGCCGGCCGGGCGGCACGCCGGAGCTCGGGCTGCGCGTGAAGCCGCCCACGTGCAGCTCGTAGATCACCAGGTCCGACTCGTGCGCCGGGCGCCGATCGCCGCCCCAGTCGAAGCTGCGGTGCGGATCGATCAGCACCCCGAGCGGCGCCTGGCCCGCGTTCGATCCCGGCCGGCACGCCGCGGCGCGCTCGAAACCGGGAGGAAAGAACAGCGAGCGCGCGTACGGATCGAAGAGGATCTTGTCCGGATCGAAGGCGTGCCGCTCGAATCCCCCGTCCGCCCGGGGACCGCGCACCGAATAGGCGTAATAGCGGGCGCCGCGCGCCTCATGCGCCGCAATGCGGCAGTGCCAGATCCTGCCGGATTTGTTGCGCAGGTAATCCATGCGGTGCGTGAGCAGCGGCCGAACGAACTCGCCGGCGCCGTAGAGCAGCAGCGTGACCTCCTCGGCGTGCTTGGAGTACAGAGCGAAGTTCCAGGCCTGGGCCGCCTCGCACCAAGACGCCCCGAGCGGCAGCGCCGCGCCTTCCGCGTCGACCCAATCCGGCATGGCTCAGAACTCCCGTCTGTGTTGTTCTGCGCTGCCGCCCGCCGCGCAGCCGCTCGAGATGCATCCACACCCCGCACACGGAGCATGCCTCGGCGGCAGCGCCAGCCCCTCAGCGCACATCGAGCAAGCGGCAAATATCACGGTAACGGCTTCCCCCGGCGCCGTCCAGCACCAGCATGAGCGCCTGCCCGCTCATGGCCCGCGGCATCGTCGAGTCGGTCGCCGATGAGCACATCCGGGCGCGCGTCGGGCAGGCGGAATACCTCGGCCATAAGCTGATGGATGCGGGAGTCCCGGTGGTTCGCCCCATCAGCGGGCACGCCGTGTACCGTGATGCCCCGGGCGTTCTACCCGCACCTCGATCAGGAACAGTTCCCCGCGCAGACCCTTGCGGCCTACTTGTACGAGGACTGCGGCGTGCGCGCCATGGAGCGGGGCATCGTATCGGCCGGCCGTGCCCGCATGAGCGGCCAGCATCACCGTCGGGCGCTGGAACTGGTGCGCCTGATGATACCGCGCCGCGTCTATACGCAGGCACACATGGACCTGACTGCGGAATCCGTGATCGACGTCTCCGCGCGGCGCAGCGATGCCCGCGGACTGAAGATGGTCTACGAGCCCCGCTATCCGCGCTTCTTCCAGGCGAGATTCGAACACCTCTAGACCCTGGCGCCGGCCCGGCAGCGGCGCCCTGCGGCACCCGCAAGCGTCTCGGGCCGGCGCATCACCACGCGACGGTGAGGATCCCCTTGCCGTCTGAGCGCACCCGCGCACCCCAGCCCCGACTCTCCCGGTCCAGGGTCTCGGCGAGCCAATCGGCATCCTGCGCGGATGCCTCCTCGAGTTGCAGGCGATGAATACGCATGGGCACGAGCTCGAGGCTGTGCAGCCCGCCGGTGCGCTCATCGAGCTGCGGCAGGTACATCAGCGCGAGGTCCGGCCGGAAGCGCTCATAGCGGCCGATGCCCTCATAGTCATTGAGCAGATCGCCGCAGCCGTAGAGGATCAGCTTGCCCCGGTAGACTTCCAGGCCCTTGGGATGGTGGGACGAGTGGCCATGGACTAGATCGACGCCGCCATGGTCGATGAGCCAGTGCGCAAAGGCGCGCTCCTCGCGCGTGACGCGATAACCCCAGTTGCCGCCCCAGTGGATCGAGACGATGACCCGGTCCGTCGCCCGTCTGTCGGAGGCAATCCGCCGGGCGATCCGCTCGGCGCCATCCGTTGAAGGGCTGGCCAGCCAGTTGACCCCCGGGCGATTCTCGGCGGCCTGCCACGCCTGCGGCACGCCGCTGCTCGCCACCGCGACACCGTAGACCAGGAGCCGCGCGACACCGGGGAGCGCGACGATCGCCGGTTCTGCGGCCGCGCGCGCATCGCCGCCGGCCCCTGCCGTGGCGATCCCCGCACCGTGCAAGGTCTGCAGTGTCTCCTCGAGCCCGCTGCGTCCCCAGTCGAGAACGTGGTTGTTCGAGAGCACGCAGCAGTCGATTCTCCCCGCGCGCAGACAGCCTATGTTGGCCGGGTGCATCCGATAGTGAATCTGCTTGTCCGCATCCGGCTCGGCGCTGCGCGTGACCGCGGTCTCGAGGTTTACGATGCGCACGCGCGGATGAAACCGCTCGAGCGCCTGCAGCGCCGCTCCCCAGATGTAATCATCGGCGACATGCCGCGGCAGCGGCCCCGCGGCCGCTTCGGCAAGACGCACATATTCCACCGCGGAGCGCACGAACGGCTCGAACAGGCGCGGCCCGCTTGGTTCGGCGAGAATCTGGTCGATGCCCCGGCCGCTCATGAGGTCACCGCAGAGGAACAGGCGCGTGGCCCGATCATTCCCCGTGGCCTGCGCAGCATCCTGCGAGCCCGGCCCGGCCTGCGCGCGCGGCACTGATGGCGCCGTGCCGGCGCTCTCGGACCGCTCGCCACCGCCGTGCATTGCGCGCTATCCCTTGATGCAGATGAGCGGCTCGACCCGGGCGACCTTGCGGGCGAGTCCGGCGGCTTCAGCCGCATCCACCACGGCATTCACATCTTTATAGGCCTCGGGCGCCTCTTCCGCGACGCCCCGCATGGACGGACTGCGAACGGTGATTCCCCGGGCGGCGAGCGCCTCGATCACCTCGCGCCCCCGCCACGTCCGCGAGGCCTGGTGCCGGCTCATCGCACGGCCCGCGCCGTGACAGGCCGAGCTGAATGCCTGCCGCTGCGAGCTGTGCGTCCCGGCCAGAATGTAAGAGCCGGTTCCCATGGATCCCCCGATCAGCACGGGCTGGCCCGCATCGCGCAGCGCCTCGGGCAGCTCGGGATGGCCGGGGCCGAAGGCGCGCGTGGCGCCTTTGCGGTGCACATAGAGGCTGCGCCCGCCGTGTTGCTCGAGCTTGCAGGTATTGTGCGAGACGTCGTAGAGGATCGGAAGCTTCGCCTCGGGCAGCACGTGGGCGAATGACCGGCGCACCAGATGGGTCAGGATCTGCCGATTGGCAAGCGCACAGTTGATTGCGGCGCGCATGGCGCCGAGATAGCTCTGGCCGAGCTCGGAGCGGATCGGCGCACAGGCGAGCTCGCGATCGGGAAGCGCGATCCCGTAGGCGCCCGCCGCCATCGCCATGCGCTTGAGGAAATCCGTCCCGATCTGATGGCCGAGGCCCCGCGAGCCGCAGTGGATCATCACCACGACGTCGTCCAGCTCGAGTCCGAACTGGCGCGCGAGCTCGCTGTCAAAGATGGCCGTGACGTGCTGCACCTCCAGGTAGTGATTGCCGCTGCCGAGGGTGCCCATCTCATCCTGCTGACGCTGCTTCGCGCGTGCCGACACGCTGTGCGGATCGGCGCCGCTCATCTGGCCGCGCTCCTCGATGCGCTGCAGATCCTGCGCGTCGCCCCAGCCGTTCTGCACGGCCCAGCTCGCGCCACCCGCCAGCATGGCGTCGGTTTCCGCGACGCCAAGATGAATGCCGCCCGTGCTGCCGACGCCGACGGGAATCTCGGCGTAGAGCACATCGGCGAGCGCCTCCTGAGCGGCGCGCAGCGCCGCGCTCTTTAACCCGGTATGCAGGCAGCGGACGCCGCAGGACACATCGAACCCAACGCCGCCGGCCGACACCACGCCCCCTTCGTCCGCATCGAAGGCGGCGACGCCCCCGATCGGAAATCCATAGCCCCAGTGCGCATCGGGCATCACGAACGAGGCGGTGACGATCCCGGGCAGCATCGCAACATTGACGGCCTGCTCAAAGACCTTGTGGTCCATCTGGCGCACCAGCGCCTCACTGGCGAAGATGACCGCCGGCACGCGCATGGCGCCCTGGGCCGGAATCTCCCATTCATGCTCGCGGCGGCGGGTGAGAAGCGCCAGATCCATGAGCTCACACGTCCACCACCGTCTGGGCAATCCAGGTTCCGCCCTCCAGCGCCACCCTGAGCGAGGTGTAGGTGGCGCCCTTGACCTCGACGGCCGGGTGATGGCGCTCGGGATCGACCCGCTCCCCCCACGCCCGGCCCAGCAGCGCGCCCTGCCGGAGCTCGACCGCGAATCGCCCAAAGAGCATCTTGCGTGTCGACATCTCGTAGACCAGGCTGTTCAGCCATTCCGCGAGCAGCAGCTCGTCGTCCGGCGCCTCACACTCAATGCGGATCATCTCGAGCGCCTTGACCGTCGAGGGGTCCGTGATGATCGCCGTCATCGCCAGCGCTGCCTGCTCGAACGCCTGCGCCTTGCTCGGCCCGATCCCGCGCACGCCCATATCGGCCTCGTGCGCAAAGTGCTCCCAGTGCGCGCGCATGCCGTAATCTGAGACGATCGGATCGCCGCCCATGCCGTGCACTCATTAGCAGAGCCGTGTCCGCAAGGGTATCCGGGAGAGTACGCAGCGGCCTGTTATCGGTACAAATGACGATGACACCCGGCGGTCAAAGCCCTGAGCATACAGTCGCTTGCGGCCCCCGAGGCGCGTGTGCACCCGCACCGCCTTCCCGCGCGGCATCCGCTGACGCCGCTCGGCTCAGGCGCGCGATCCGCGCCCGAAGAATCGCCTCGCCGGCCGCCCGCTCAATCCGCGGCACCGGGATCGCGTGGCGATCCCGAGCCGCGCCGAGGAGTGCCGATCATGACGAGGATTTTTGTAGGCAATTTGGCGTTCTCCACGACCGAGCAGGCGCTGCACGAGCTCTTCGGGCAATTCGGCACGGTGCAGTCGGTCAAGATCGTCACCGACCGGGACAGCGGACAGTCACGCGGTTTCGCCTTCATCGAGATGCCGAATTCCGATGCCTCTCGCGCCATCAACGCGCTCAACGGCAAGCCCGTGGACGGTCGGCCGCTGCGCGTGAATGAAGCGCAGGAACGTGCCGAACGCGGCGCTCCGCGCAGGCGTCCGTAGCATAGGGGAGCGGCGCGGGCGCCGAGCAGACTGCGCACGCAGCGGTCCGGCCCGGCACGCGCCTCGCATGCTGAAACGTGAGATCGACATTCCGCTGGCGGAGGCGACACTCGCTGGCATCTTGCGCCTCCCCGAGGCGGCGCGCGGCATGGTGCTGTTCGCCCACGGCAGCGGCAGCAGCCGGCACAGCCCCCGAAACAATTACGTTGCCGAACGGCTCGCCGCCAGCGGCATGGCGACGCTGCTGTCGGATCTGCTCACCGCCCAGGAAGATCAAGCGGACGCGATCACTGCCGAATTCCGCTTCGACATTCCGCTGCTGACCGCGCGTCTGCTCGGTGCGACCGAGTGGCTGCACCGCCAGAGATCGCTTCAGGACCTGCCGCTCGGCTACTTTGGCGCAAGCACCGGTGCTGCCGCAGCCTTGGCCGCCGCCGCGCAGATGCCTGAGGTGCGCGCAGTCGTCTCCCGCGGCGGTCGGCCGGACCTGGCCGGGCCCGAGCTCGCACGCGTACGCGCGCCGACGCTCCTGATTGTCGGTGGCGATGACCCGCAGGTGCTCAGTCTCAACCGCGCGGCGCTGGCACATCTGGGCGCCGAGGCGCGCCTCGAGATCGTCCCGCGCGCCACACACCTGTTCGTCGAGCCCGGTGCGCTGGAGCAGGTTGCCGCGCTGGCCGCAGACTGGTTTGAGCGGCACCTTCGGCGCCGCGGCGACGAAGCGCCGCAGACATCAGATGCCGCGCGGCCCTGACTTCAACGGGCTTGCCGCCTGCGCCATCGCCGCAGCGGCCCTCACCGCTCATCGCAATCCGGCGCGACACTGAGGCGCACGAGCTGCTGACGGACCGACTCCCGACAGCCCTGGCTGCTCGTGATCGTCGTACCGCCCGACAGCACCAGAATGATATCGCCCCGCGGCGTGTAGCTGGTCCGCCGCACGTGGTTGAGATTGACCAGGCAGGAGCGGTTGACGCGCACCATCGGCAGCGATTGCAGCGTCTTCTCTGTGTGCTGCAGCGTGCTGCGCACGGTGTAGGTCTCCCGGCCGACTCTGACCTTCACGTAGTTGCGCTGCGCGGTGACCAGCTCAATCAATTCCGGATCCAGCATCTGCAGATGAGCGCCCAGTCGCACCAGGATACGCGCTCGCTCTTCCATCCGCGCGTTATCGGCCGCTTCAATGCGCTCGATCATCCCATCGAGCGCATCCCGTCGTTGTGCGGCAGTGCGGCCCTGCAGATGCCGCCTGACACGCTCGATCGTGCCACGGAACCGCATGCGGTCGAACGGCTTGAGCAGGTAGTCGAGCGCGGCCACCTCGAACGCCTCGAGCGCATACTGCTCATAGGCGGTCACGAAGACGATCAGCGGCAACAGCGGCT